>CAYRKS010000005.1:0-22855 GCA_964424855.1 uncultured Lachnospiraceae bacterium | reverse complement strand
ACGAGAATTTCAACGCCGCGTCGCTGACCGTGAAGATCTGCGGAAAGAGCATCCCTCCGGGTGGAGCGAAGGACGCGATGATCAACGCCTCGATCGTCGCGACCGAATATGTCGGGCTACTGCCCGCGCTCGAGCGTCCCGAGCACACCTCGGGCTATCAGGGCTTCTATCATCTGACCGCGATGAGCGGCTCGGTAGAGGAGGCGACACTGCATTTCATCCTGCGCGACCACGACTACGCAAAGCTCGAGATGAGAGCCGACATGGCGAGCCGCGCCGCCGATGAGCTGAACCGCCGCTACGGAAAGGGAACGGTAGCGGTCGAGATCAAGGAGAGCTATCGAAATATGCGCGAAAAGCTCGAGCCCGAGTTCTACATTATCGAAAACGCCTATGCGGCGGTTCGTGAGCTGGGCGGCACACCCGTATCTAACCCGGTGCGCGGCGGAACCGACGGTGCGCGCCTGTCCTTCATGGGTCTGCCCTGTCCGAACCTCGGAACGGGCTCGCACAATCACCACGGACGCTTCGAATTTGCCTGCGCCGAGGAGATGGAGCAGTGCGCGGCTTTGGCGGTAAGGATCGCCGAGGTATTCGCAAGATAAGGCGAATTTAATAAATGAAAAAAGCCCTCGCGCCGAATTTTTCGGTGCGGGGGCGAGCTTTATATATCGTTGTATTCCGAGTCCTCAAAGCCCTTTTCCATGAGTCGAGCGACAAGGCGGTCGAGCCGATTTTTGAAGAAGCGGCGGAAGCTGTCAGCCTCGCCGAAAAGTCTAACGACTGTCGGACTGACCGCGTAATACAGGCGAATGAACGCCCGTCCGAAGGGATTTTTCGCGAGCCTCAGATCGCGGAAGCGGCGCAGTACTCTGACCTGCGGGCAGTCGTAGGAGCCGTAGACGCAGGTCGCGATATAGCAGCCCTTTTTCTTTTTGTCGAGCCGTTCGAAATGGTGGATTCGCTCGGGCGGTTCGCCGTACAAGCTGTCGGATATCCGCTCCTCGATGTAATCGAGCTTCACGCCGTAGGAGGTCCAGAGGGTGATCATCGGTATGCCCGCCTCCTCACAGATCATCCGAACGCGCTCATCGCGCTCTCTGCGGTCGGGTTTATGGTGGGTAGAATCGTTTATTTCTATAACTGTCCTCGGCAGATAGTCCTCATCGGTCACTAAAAAGTCAACATTTCTGAACAATTCACCGCGATAACGCGCCGAATCCGTGCGCTCGATGAACGCCGCCAGATTCACCTGCGGAAAGACCAAAAAGCCCTCGGGCAACACCTCTTTTATCGCCTCGAAAAACTCCTCCTCGACCTCGCTCATCAGTCGCGGCTTCGGGTCATATAAAAATTCATCATCGTATTTGTTCCGTTTCATCGGCTCACCTCTGTGAAAATGTGAAAATATCTATATAATTATACCACATATCTTCGAAAATGTCAAGGCGGCGAGGGGGAAAATAAAACCGCGCCGCACGCTGTGAGATACGGAGAACTGATAATCATCCCAAAATGCGAGCGGATATTCCTTATCACCCGATAAATGGTATAAAAAAGGCTTTGAGTAGAACACTCAAAGCCCTTCTGGTCGGAATGACAGGATTCGAACCTGCGACATCCTGCTCCCAAAGCAGGCGCGCTACCAACTGCGCTACATCCCGAGGTTTCGTAATATTATATCATATTTGAAGGGCTTTGTCAATGACCTTCGCAGTTTTTTTACAATTTTTCCGAACGGTTCGGCACAGTGCATAAACGCCTTGATGTCATGTGAAAAAAATCGTCGATATCGCACGGCGTTGGGAGCCTCGCTACTCTTAGCGCATTGGGCGGTTCATCGGCTTTTCGTCGATATCGCACGGAAATTGGTAGGGCTTGCGCTTTGCGGTCGTCTCGGACGGGATATTTATTTTTTGGCAAGGATGGGCAACCTCCCTCGATCCGCGGCATATCCCTCGATCG
The DNA here is from genome assembly GCA_964424855.1 of uncultured Lachnospiraceae bacterium. GTDB lineage: Bacteria > Bacillota > Clostridia > Oscillospirales > CAG-272 > Flemingiibacterium. The sequence continues at coordinate 20,890 of CAYRKS010000005.1, read as the reverse complement.
GCAGACATATAATTTTCACGTGATCGAAAAAAACACGTGAAAGGAAAATCGCAATGCTTAAAAATCCCTGCCTGCCCGAGGGCAGCCTCATCTCATCCCCCGAAAACCGCGAATATCTCGCCTCGCCCGACGGGCTTGAACGCGCTCTGCGTGAGCAGCCCACACTCGAGGGCATCGCCGTCCGTTGCTCGAGCGATCTCTCGCTGACCGTCGAGCTTGGCGGACGGCTCGGAATAATCCCGCGCGAGGAGGCGGTATTCGAGCCTGACGGCAGCTCGAAGGACATCGCCGTCATAACTCGAGTCGGAAAGCCGGTCTGCTTCAAGCTTCTGCGGCTCGGAGAAAACGGAGAGCTGATCCTCTCGCGCCGCCGCGCGCAGCTCGAAGCCTTCGAAGAACGCATATCGCGCCTTCGCCCCGGCGATATCGTCACCGCAAAGGTCACGCACCTTGAGCATTTCGGCGCGTTCGTCGATATCGACTGCGGACTTGTCGCGCTGCTCTCGATCGATCGCATCTCGGTCTCGCGGATATCCCATCCGAAGGATCGGCTGTCGGTCGGTATGCTCCTCCCGGTCGTCATAAGCTCGCTCGAGCCGAGGGGCGACGACAATTCGACCCCCGCGCGGATATTCGTGAGCCGCCGCGAGCTGCTCGGCACGTGGGAGGAGAACGCCGCGCTCTTTGAGGCGGGGCAGACCGTGACCGGGACAGTCCGCTCGATCGAGCCGTATGGGATATTCATCGAGCTGACCCCGAATCTCTCGGGGCTTGCCGAATACCGCGCCGATCTCACGGTCGGTCAGACCGCCGCCGTATACATAAAATCGCTGATCCCCGAACGGATGAAGGTAAAGCTCGTTGTCGTCGATCCCTATCGCGGGCTGTCCGTACCCGAGCCGCCGCGCCGATTTATCCCCGAGGAGGTCAAGCACATACCGAGCTGGCGATATTCTCCCGACTCCTGCGCAAGGGTGATCGAGAGCGTGTTCGACCGCGAAAAAACAGCCGAGCGGACTTAACGTCCCGAGTATTTGCATGGTCTTCGTCATTTTTACCATACATTTTGGCGCGTTTTGAGCGGAAAATGCGAGGGAAAATTTTCATTTGAAGTAATTTAATAAATTTTTTGTTAAAATTGCGCTAAAACCCTTTATTTTTTCGCTCGGATGTGATATAATAAGTATACGGCTTAGGGGAGTCGGCAAGGGAATCGAGCATGAGGTTTCGGCTGTATAAAAAATCCCCGCGTCTATACAATCGGGCGCAGACTGATATATAATAAAATGGAGGTAAAAATCATGACAAACAACTTGATAATAACGATCGGACGGCAGTATGGCAGCGGAGGACGCGAAATCGGCGAAAAGCTGGCAGCAAAGCTCGGGATCGCATTCTACAACAACGAGCTTATCACAATGGCGGCAAACAAGAGCGGAATGGCTCATCATGTCGTCGGCGAGGCTGATGAAAAGGCGACGAACAGCCTGCTCTACACTCTGGCGATGGGTTCCTCCTTTTTCAACGGCAACGCGGGCATCGCGTTTGATATGCCGATAAACGACAAGCTTTTCGTAACTCAGTCGGATATAATAAAGGGACTTGCCGAGGAAAATTCTGCGGTATTCATCGGACGCTGTGCCGACTATGTTCTTCGCGAATGCCCGAATCTGCTCCGTCTGTTCATCTATGCACCGCTCGATTTCCGCGCAAAGCACGTTAGCGAGCGTCATGATGTGACGGTAGATAAGGCGAAGGACATAATCGTCAAGACCGACAAACGCCGCTCGAATTATTACAACTATTACACGGGTCAGAAGTGGGGCAAGCTCGAAAACTTCGACGTTTCGGTGAACTCCGAACGCCTCGGCATAGACGGCACCGTCGAGCTTCTCGCGCAGTACGTTCTGGATTACAAGGCGGCAAAGGGTCTTTGAGCCGACGACCGCATAAAAGCGGCTAAACCGCGCGGTACCGAGAGCAGCTCAAAATAATTGATAATTTCGGTGGATTCCTCCTCGGGCAACGCCCGAGGAGGAATTTTGCCGTATCGGGGTATTCGCGGGCGGCTTTTTGCTTGAGGAGCGGTTTTTTGACCGAGAGGTCGTGCGGGCGATCGCATACTTCGCCGATCTCATATCTCGGGCTTTTCGCGGAAAGAATTTTTGGCTCGGAAATGACCTTGACATCCTCGGAAAAATGTGGTATAATAGTTTTAACATAAAAATCGAAAAAGGGTGGAAAGGGTGGTAAACAAAAATGATGATCGAGGAACGTCACAGAGCGATAGTCGATACGGTCGAGACTCGGGGGAGCATAACGGTCGCCGAGATACAGCGACGCTTCAATGTGAGCTACGCCAGCGCAAAGCGCGACCTTGCGATACTCGAGGAGAAAAAGCTCATAAAGCGGACTCACGGCGGAGCGGTCGCGCTCGATTACAAGCCGCGAAGGAGCATTGCCTCGTTGCCGTGCGAAAGCTCCGTCGAGCGTGCGGTCGCCGAGTACGCCGCCGCGCTGATCTGCGAGGGCGAGACGATATTCATCCCGCACGGCTCGCTCGGCATTTCACTCGCGCGGAGCATCCCGGAGAGCAAAAATGTGCGGATCGTCGTCAATTCGACCGAGCTTTTGTCCGAGCTGAGACCTCGACCCGCGGTCAAGGTGATAATGCTCGGCGGCGAGATGGACTCGGACGGCTGCTTTTGCGACAGCTTCGCGCTCGGAATGCTGAAGCGTATGCGGCTCGACCGCGCGTTCGTTTCGACCGACGGGATCAGCGCGGACTTCGGCTTGTCGGCGAAAAATGCGGCGCAGGCGGAGCTTTTCAGAACGGTGCTTGTCGTGTCAAGGCGAAAGCTCGGGCTTTATCCGACCGAGCGGCTCGGGATCGATTCGTCGGTCTCGATCTGCGGGGTCGGAGAGCTTGACTGCATCGTTACCGACAAAAAGCCCGATAGCGGCTTTTGCGAGCTTTGCATGGGCGAAAATGTGAAGTTATGCGTCTGCTCCGAGCCCGAGAGGGACGAGCAGTGACAGGCTCGGATAAAGCTGAGAGGGCTTCAAGAGCTGTCGGTACGGTGCTTGAGTGTCGAAACGGCTAAACGGTCGAAATCGTCTGAGCCGTTGAACTCGTTGAAGCCGACGACCCGGGCGAAGCAGTCGAAGACTACGAAACTATCGAACCGGGCAAAAACCATCGAAGCCGACGAATTCGATGAACTCGGCGAACGGTCGAAGCCGTCTAAGCCGACGAACCCGCTGAGGCTGTTGAACCCATCGAAGCAGTCGAACCGGACGAAAAACGTCGAACTCGATGAAGCAGTCGAAATCCATCGAAGCAATTGAACCTATAAGAATTTTAAGCGGGAAAGGGGAGCTTTCAATGAAGCAGCCGCTTTACAAAAGCCTCGCCGCCGAGCTTCGGCGCGAGATATATTCGGGCGTTTTGAAGCCGGGCGAGCGTCTCCCGTCAAAGCGGATGCTTGCCGAGGAGAAAAAGCTCTCGATGATGACGATATCGGGTGCGCTCGAGCTTTTGGAGGCGGAGGGCTGCATATACACCGAGCAGAGGCGCGGTTGCTTCGTCTCGCCCGACATAATCGTCCCGACGCGAAGCTTTTCCGAGCTGAGGGACAGGGACAAAGCCGAGTCGAGACCGCTCTATGATTTCGCCTCGTCGAACACGGCGGTCGAGGGCTTTCCGTTTTACACCTGGGCGCGGCTGATGCGCGAAACGCTCTCCGAAAAGGACACCCGACTCCTGAGCGCGATCGACCCGAAGGGGGTCTTTGAGCTGAGAGCCGAGCTTGCGCGTCAGCTCGAGCTTATGCGCGGTATACACTGCGAGCCCGAGCAGATAATAATCGGCGCGGGTACGGAATATCTCATCGGGCTGCTCTATCAGCTGCTCGGAGTCGATTCGATAGCCTTCGAAAGCCCCGGCTACACGAAGGCGGCGAAGATATATTCCCACCTCGGTGCGCGCCTGTCCTTTCTCCCGACCGATGAGGAGGGGATATGCGCGGGGCTTCTCGAGGGAAGGGACATAGACGCGGTGCAGGTCACGCCGTCGCACAGCTTTCCGCTCGGGAGCTTGACCTCGCTCGAGCGTCGTCGCGAGCTGATCGGCTGGGTCGAGGGCGGCGAACGCTATATAATCGAGGACGATTTCGACAGCGAATTTCGCTACAGCGGCGAAGTGCTGCCGAGCCTTTACAGCCTTGATCGGAGCGGAAGGGTGATCTATATGAACACCTTTACGCGGACTCTCGCACCCTCGATGAGGATCGGCTATATGCTGCTCCCATTGCCGCTGCTCGAGAGGTTCGAGCACGAATTTATGTTCTATTCCTCGACCGTTCCCGCGCTCGAGCAGTATGTCCTCGCGAAATTCATCGCCGACGGCTCGTTCGAGCGGCATCTTTCGCGTATGCGAAGGATATACCGCAGGCGGCGCGATCTCATAGTCGAGGAGCTTTCACGCTTCGGAGCTCGGCTCGAGCTGCTCGGAACGCAGGCGGGAGTGCATCTTCTTGTAAAGCTGAAGGGCGGGATCGGCGAGGACGAGGTTATCTCACGCGCCGAAAAGCGCGGGATACGCCTTTCGGGGATATCCGATTACATTTTCCCGGGAGAGGTCATGCCCGAGCTGAGCGGCGCGGTCGTTGTGAATTTCGCCGGAGTCGATGAGGTCGGCATAAAAGAAGCGGTCGAGCTGCTTCGCGAAGAATTCGGAGTCTGATCGAAGGATTTACAAACGGTTCACACAAAGTTTAATGAAAGCGCGGAGCATTTTTGCCCCGCGCGGGTTATAATATATGTGAGAAGGGGAATTTTGAGCAGCCGCATATGACTGCAAAGGAGGTGTTCATGTGGCGACCTCAAGCATTTTTGAAAATGTCAAGCTTACCGATCCCGAGGCGGTGGAGAGATTCATCGAAGCACTGGAGGCATCCGAGCGCGATGCGAAAAATCGCCCGAAGCCGACCGCTCCGATAATCCCGACCCTGACCGATCACGATGAGATACGCAAGCTTATGTCAAAGAGGAAGACAAAGAAGTGAGTAATTACAACACGGTAAATATACTTGACCTTATAGAGGTTATCGGAGAGGAAGAGGTCGATCGAATCCTCTTCGAATTCTCGTGTCCGAAAAATCTTGAGATAGAAATATTTGTGAAAAAGAACGCGATAGATTATAGTATATCTTGAATGCGAGGACAATCCTCGATTGCTTTCCTTCTATCAGGCACCGGAAAATTCTTATCGCCCCTTCAACCGGCGTTATTCCGAATCCGACAAGACCCGGTACATACAGCTCCTGCGATTCTTTTGAATAAAATATCCGACGCTGCCGCGTCGGATATTTTTGTGCGATTTTCAAAAAAGGGCTTCGAGACTTCGACACTTTGAAGCCTCGAGGCTTTTAGGCTCGTATCGCTCGGCACTCAGATGAGAGTTACGTCTCGGACGATACCGCCGCTTGCGGGGCTGTCTCCGGTCTCGGCGTTTATCATGAGCCTTGCCTTGTCGGTCTGACGCTCGCCGTTTATCACGATATCCTCGAAGTGAACGCCCGATACGCTCGTTCCGTCAGCTACCGCGCGGATGCTCGACGGCGGGATCCGCCCATCCTCGGTGATGACGTTTATATGCTTGAAGCTGACGTTCGAGATGTTTCCCGTGCGGTCATCGTTCGACCACATCGTGTGGATCGTCTGCACGACGAAAAGAGCGGGCATATGGCTCTCGTTTCGGTTCACATAGACCTCGCCCGGCTCGGTCTGGAGCTTTTCCGCCATCGCCTTCGCGGTGTATTCGAGCGTGATCTCCTCAAAGGATATGTTCGAGACCTCGGAGCTGTCGCCGTGCTGGAGATCGAGCATGACCGCAGAGCCGTGTATGACCGTACAGCCCTTGAAGGCTATCCCCGACATGGTGGGAGCGCAGGTCTCGGCTCCGAGCTCCATCGCGCGTCCCCAGTCGCACCAGAGCACGCAGTTCTCGGCGCGGATGTTCTGAACGGGGAGGTGACGATTGCCCTTGAGACCCTTTATCACGATGCAGTCATCGTAATTTCTCAGATAGCTGTTTCGTATCAGCGCGTTCGTGCAGTTCGTGAAGTCACAGCCGTCCGAGTTGTAACGCCACATACCGATGAGCTTTATCCGATCGACTATGACATTGGTACAGCCCGCGAAATGCGCCGACCAGCTCGAGGCATCGACTACCGTTATACCCTCGACTGTCACGTTTTCGCAGTGGGATATCGCGATCGGCGAGCCCTTTCCGCGCTCGAGCGTCGAATTGTCGAGTATTCCGTAGCCGAGGATTCGCAGATTTTTCTTTCCCTCGGCGTGGAAGCCGCCGTAAAGGACCGCTCCGGGCGCGAGATAGACGGTGGAATTGTCCTCAAGCTCTATAACCGAATCGAGATGATGCACACCTGGCGCGAAATATGTCACGCCCTTCGTGCTTTCGTCGATACCGAAATCCTTCTCGGGGTCGATGAATATCGTCAGGACATTATGCACGCCGTCGAGCTCGACCGAATACTGACCCGGACCGGGGAGAGTGAGCGTTATCGTCCCGTCGGAAATCGCGGGCTTTATCCCGAGTGCGCTCGGGCGGACTGCGACCCCTTCAAAGGAGAGCTTCGGCGTGAGCTTGAGAGTTATCGGCTCGTTTGAGCCGAGCGAGACGAAGGAGGACGGCTCGGTCTGCTCCTTCGGACGCTGATAGCCCGGCCAGACCTGATTCAGCGGGAAGGCGGAGACATTGCAGAGATAAACTCCGAGGCTTTCGCCGTTCTCGGTCTCGACCTTGAACAGGTCGGAGATCATTTCGTAATCCTTGGGGAAGGGATAGAGCTTCATTTTGATCACCGAAGCCGCAAAATATGCGACTGCCTTTCGATTTTATTTTTGGAAAGCCGTGAGCGATATGCCCGAAGGTCGAGAATCGCTCCGACGGCTTTTTTATACTTATATGAGCTTTACGTTTTCTCCGTAGCGTCCGCCGCAGATAGGATCGTAGGCGCGACACAGCAGCGATTTGTATTCGTCAAAGGCTATATGCTTTGAGCTGAGAAGCTCCATTTCGACTCCGAAAAGCTCGACCCGGTAGTCCTCGGGCTTTAGTCCCGCGCGAAGATAAAAGCTCTTTCGCGCAAGTCGCTGTGCGGAATTTTCGGCGTTTTCAAGGAGTGTGCTTTCGATCTCGAGGAGCAGGCGGCTCGACTCGAAGCGTTTGAGGAGGAGCGCGAGAGCCTTTGAGCCGATACCACCGCCGCGAAGCTCGGGTGAGATCGCGAAATAGTCGAGGATAGCTATATCCCCGTCCGAGAGGGTTATCGCCTCGCCGAGAAAGTCCCCGCTGTCCGAGACTATCGCGAGGATTTCGGTCTGACCCGCGCGTCTCTTGTCGAGCATCAGCTGTATCGGCTTTTTTTCGTCCTCGGGAAATGCCGAGTCGTAGAGGCGAAGGGTGCGGTCGAAATAGCCGTTCGATACGGCATCGAGCAGTTGCATTTTGGATCGTAACCTTTCGTTAAGCTGTGATTTTATAATACCGCACGCCGATCGCGGTATCGCGGCTCGGTGTGCGGTGCGGATATTTTATTTTGTGTGATCAGACGTTCATTACGACCGGGAGGATCATGGGCTTTCTCTTGGTCTTCGAGTAGAGGAACTTCGAGAGATCGTCCTTGACGTGACCCTTGAGCTCGGTCCAATCGGTTATGCCGCTCTCGAGGCAGCTCGTGAGCGCGTCTCTTGCGATGGTGCGTACCTGCTCCATCAGCTGCTCGGACTCGCGTACATAGACGAAGCCGCGCGAGACGATATCGGGACCCGAGAGGATCATGCGCTCGTCGATATCGACCGTTGCGACAACGACGATGAGACCGTCCTGTGCGAGGTGACGGCGGTCGCGAAGGACGATGTTTCCGACATCTCCGACTCCGTAGCCGTCAACGAGTATCTTTCCGGCAGGGACGACACCGTTTATTTTCGCGCTGTCGTGACCGATCTCAAGCACCTTTCCGATCTCGGAGACGAAGATGTGATTTTCGGGCGTACCCATCTCCTGAGCGAGCTTTTTGTGCGTGATGAGGTGACGCTGTTCGCCGTGGATCGGCATGAAATATTTCGGCTTCGTGAGCGCGTGCATGAGCTTGAGCTCCTCCTGGCAGGCGTGACCCGAGACGTGGACATCGGCGAGCGCGTCGTAAAGCACCTTTACGTTCTTTCTGTAAAGCTCGTTGATTATGCGTCCGACAAACTTTTCGTTGCCGGGGATCGGGTTCGCGCTGATTATGACGAGATCGTTCGAGCCGAGCTCGACCTTGTCGTGATCCGAGAACGCCATTCTGTAGAGCGCGGACATAGGCTCACCCTGGCTTCCGGTCGTCACGATCGTGAGCTGATTGTCCTTGTAACGCTTGATCTCGTTGATATCGATGAGAGTTCCGTCGGGAACGGTCATATAGCCGAGCTCGATCGCCGTCTTTACGATGTTGGTCATCGAGCGTCCGGTGACGGCGACCTTGCGTCCGTGCGCCGCACTGGCATTGATTATCTGCTGAACGCGGTGTACGTTCGACGAGAAGGTCGCGATTATCACGCGATGGTCGGGGTGCTGCATGAGGATACCGTCGAGCGAGCGTCCGATATTCTTTTCGGACGGGGTATAGCCGGCGCGCTCAACGTTGGTCGATTCGCAGCAGAGCAGTGTGACACCCTGATTTCCGATCTCGCCGATGCGCGGCAGATCCATGACCTGACCGTCAACGGGGGTGAGGTCGAGCTTGAAGTCGCCCGAGAAGAAGACTATTCCGACCGGAGTCTTTATCGAGAGGGCGCAGGCATCGGCTATCGAGTGGTTGACATGGATGAATTCGACCGAGAAAACGCCGAGCTTTACCGTGTCGCCCGCGCTGACCATGTTGAGCACCGGCTTCTCGCGGAAGGTGTGCTCGGTGAGCTTGTTTGCGACGATACCGACGGTGAGGCGCGTTCCGTAAACGGGTGCGTTGACCGTCTTGAGGATGTAGGGCAGTGCGCCGATGTGATCCTCGTGTCCGTGGGTCAAAACGAAGCCGCGAACGCGGTCGAGATTCTTTTCGAGATAGGATACATCGGGGATTACGAGGTCAACGCCGAGCATATCGTCATCGGGAAAGCCGAGACCGCAGTCCACGACGATTATATCGTTTTCATACTCGAGAAGGGTCATGTTTTTTCCGATCTCTCCGAGACCTCCGAGCGATATTACCTTGAGCTTCGAATCGTTCTTTTTTCTTGCCAATAGATTCACTTTCCTTTCAAAAATAAGGCGGCAAAGCCTTTTTGCATATGATTATATGTAAGTACAGATCGGTATCTCCGAAAAAATGTGCGTAAAAAGCCCGGTACGGCGAATTTTGCCGCACAGGATATGACAATGACCGCTGACGCTTTTGTGAAAAGAACCCTCGAGCGGTAAATAGGCGGTCTTACCGAACGAAAATCCCGAACGCCGACGGTATTTCGGAAATGCTTCGAACAAAATATAACGAAATATATTATACCAGATTTTTATGACCTATAAAAGTATTTGTGTATGAATATATTGTTAATTATATTTTTCTCCGATCGGGGAAGACTTATCGTGGGATAAAACTCTCACATTCAAGAGTAGCAGCCCGATTTTTCCCGAAGGGAGGGACATTTAATGAAGAAAAAATCGAAGGAAGCCGTTGAGGCCTACGCAAAAAACGGCGAAACGACCGATGTTCTCGGCAGCTATACCGGGATATATCGCGATTCGCTCGGGCGGCTCGAGCTCGGCATATATCCGCCCGAGAGCGCGATAGCTGCCGAGGAGCCGGTTCAGGACGCTGACGACCTCTGAGCCGTCGGTGGGCGCACCGATAGCCTGCACGCGCCGAAGCGCGGTTCCGGGCGCGACCTCCGAGCCGTCAGAAAAGACTTATGAGCAGTGCGGCAAGCGCGGCGGTAGCCGCGCCCGAGAGATAAGCGGCGGCAATCGAAAGCCTAAACGCCGAGCCGCCGTGCCTCGAGTGCTTTGGCAGAGCTTCGTTCTTTTCGCCGATTTCGCCCGAGCCGCGAACGCTCGAATTGCGAAGACTCGAGCCCGAAGCGGCATAGCCTGAAAAGCCCGAATTCGAAGGACTCACCTGCGGATTTTTTTCGAGTCCCTTTGAGTCCTTCGAGCCGCCGAAACGCTCCGAGTCTCGGCGACCCGCGGAGGAGTCGCTGTCCGCCGCGGCGATAAGCCGCTCCGCCTCGCTCAAAAGCTCGGTCTCGCGGACGCTCGGCGGCGTATCCGACTTCAATATTAAATACGCCGCCTCAAAGCTGTACGAAGGCTCGCGCAGTATGATCATTTTGCGCTGACATCCCTTGATCATTTTCGATATCTCCTTGAGCTTCAAAAGAATTTCGAGGGTATTTTTGACTGATTTACGGCTTGTCATTCGAAAATATCGGGTGTCGGCGCAAAATTTTCGCACGGTCGATCCGGCTGCTCGGTAGTATTGCTTGGCTTTCGGCTTTCGCCCGTCGGTCGCTTCGACTTTCGGGCGTTTGGGACTGCGCAAAGCGCAGTTCGCATTTTTTGCCATTTCGTTCGGCTCGGGAGGGTGAGACTCGAGGCAGCGGAAAATGCTTCGAGTCGCTTTCCCTTGCTTTATACGGCTTTCAGCCGCTTTTTCGCTTTTTCTCAGAAGCCGAGCGTTGTCGGCTTGCTTTCGCGCAGATTTTCGAAAATGCTGCTCCAGATGTACTCGGCATTCGGGAACGAATCGATCGCAATGCGCGTGGCATCCGAGAAGCGGCAGACCTCGCAGACGATATCGGCGGGCGATAGGCTGTACGGGGTGAATTCCCGAAGCTCGGGGCGTATCCCGAGGTAGGACGGCGCATCGATCATGCGCCCGTTTCGACGGCACTCGAGCCGCAGATATTTTCCCGAGCCCGAGCCCGTGTCACCCTCGAGTCCGATGACCTGACCCGCCCTTACGCGGTCGCCCTCGCTCACTCTGCGCTCCGAAAGCCGCGAGTATGTAAGCGTTACGCCGCGCTCGGTGCGAAGCATTACATAGATCCCGAGTCGGTGCATTCTCGAATTTGCCGACCTGACTCTTCCCGCACCGACGACGATCCCGTCCTCGAGCGCGACTATCTCGTTTTCCGAGCCCTCGTTTGAGGGAAGCCCCCTGAAGCAGAGCGAACCCATTGTCCGCTTTTTTCCGCTGATTATGATGTCGATCAGCGAAAAGTGACGTGATGAGTAAAGATTCATAAATAATTCCTCCATCTCGTTTTGAAAAATTGAACCCTCTTCGGTAAATTTTACCGCTCCTGCGGCGGTTTTCTGTAATTTCTATCCAGTTCAATGTGTCTAAACTAATTATAGCACACACTAAAGCGTTTGTCAAGGGGTTTTCGCAAAATAAATAGAATTTTTTTGAAAAAAGACTTGATTTTTTGACGGAAAAAGTGTATAATATAGATGTACACCGCAAAGAGCGGCGCGATGTGGCGGAAAGCATCGCATCGCCCGAAAAAGGGGACGGATTTACGGCTTTTATCTCAACACAACGAAAGGATGCCCCGCGCGACTTGACGGCGGGGCGAGGGTATTTTGAAATGGCAGAATTTAACGACCGCCTCAAGGAGGCAATGCGCAAAAAGGGCATAAGGCAGATGGATCTCAGCCGCCTGACCGGCATACCGAAGTCGGCGATAAGCCAGTATGTGAGCGGAAAATTCACTCCGCGCGCGGATCGTCTCGAGCTTATGGCGGAAACGCTCGGCGTTTCGACGGCGCAGCTGCTCGGCTTTGACGGGATGAACGAGCTGACACCCGAGGAGCAGAAGCTCATCAGCGTTTTTCGCACCGATGAGGCGTTCGCCTCGTCGGTCAGGATGCTGCTCGGCGGACGAACGGTCTTCCGCGCGGCGAAATCCGATGACGGAAGCATAATGCCTTCGATCGAGCGGGTCGAGGACGAGGAGCTCGAGAGACTGGCGAACGCTCCGGAGACTGATGAGGACTTCTGACCTTGTCTGTCAACGGCTCGTTTTACGGAGTTTATCGCTCCTGCCGCGACGCAGCGTGGAGATGTCAGCTCGACTTTGAGGTCTGCCGCCTTCCCGTCAAGGTCATTGAGATCGCGAGAGTCGCGGGAATACGTGTGGTGCGCAATTCGAGCATTGACGAGCTGCGCACGGGCGAGCTTGCGGTCAGTATTTTCGACGGGAGGGTCTGGACGATCGTATATGACGATCGGCTCGACACGATGACGGTTCGCTTTGTCACGGCACACGAGCTGGGGCATATTTTCCTCGGACACGAATATCGCGTGGGTGAACGCCGCTTCGCCTTCACGGGGCAGAAGCTCGCGCTCGAGCGCGAGGCGGATATGTTCGCCGTGCGTCTGCTTGCGCCCGCCTTCGCGCTCCATGAGCTGGGAGCGATCGACGCCGAATCGATCTCCGCGCTCTGCCAGATACCGCTCGAGCTTGCAAGGGAGCGGGCGAAGCGTATGTCGTTGCTCGAACGCCGCAAAAGCTACTATAAAAGCCCGAAGGAAAAGCAGCTTTACGACAAATTCAAGGCGTTTTTTGAGGAATTCGGTGTGGTTTGTGCAGATTCCACAGAATCGGATCAAAAATCGGACTAAAAACTATCGGAAGTTTTTTTGAAAAGCTATTGCAAATCGGACGATTTTGTGGTAAAATATTATAAGATAATGATTTAATCGCGTATGTACTCGCCATGCGCAAGTTTTGGAGGTTTTTATGGAAATCGTATTTGGCATTCTCCTGCTCATCGCTGCGGTATTTCTCATCGTTGCGGTTCTCATGCAGGAAAGCAAGGATCGCCGTCTCTCCGGCACCATCGCCGGCGGCGCGGACACCTTCTTCGGCAAGAACAAGGGCAACACCATGGACAAGATGCTCTCGAAGGTCACCTCGATCGTTGCTGTCGTTTTCTGCGTGATCGTTGTCATCATGTACATCATCCAGCCGAACACCGATCTTTCGGGCATTATTTCCGGCTCGACGATCGACACGAGCAATGTCGCAGGTGAGGTTGAAACCGAGGCTGATGCAGGTGCCGACACCGAGGCTGACACTGAAGAAGACACCACCACTGCGGAATAATCGCTTCAAGCGGCACATTTTTGCCTGAGAACGAAAATATTTGATACGCTTTTTCGCGCCGACAGTAACCGTCGGTGCGGATGCGTCTCGGTTTTTACGGCTTTTGCCGGGCTTTTTGGGCGTTGCCCGAAGCCCGGCTTTTGTGCATTCAGCCGAGCATGAGCGAGGCGATTATCGCACAGCGGAGCGAATCGAGCGAGGCGTTCGGCAGCTTTTCGACGCGCGGCGCGAGATATTCGACGACCGATACGCCGAGCAGCTTCGCATTCTCGAGTGCCGAACGGCAGAAAGCATAGCGTTCGACCTCGGTCGAAAGCGGCTCGGCGTGACGTGCCAGAAAAATCAGCTCATCGCCGCCGACCTCGAAGCCGAGCAGACGGAGCGACAACGGATCGACATAATCGAGCGCGGGAAGAGAATTGTCGCTTCGCCACAAATTTAGCGCGGTGATCAGCTCGGGCGAGAGGATTTCGGTGATCTCGCCGAAATATCCGAGCGAACAGAGCCTATCGGAAAGCATTGTGACGAGCTGCGAGCGTTCGCCCGGGAGGATTATCCCGGTTTCCGAGACTGTGGAAATGATCATTTTTCAGCGTCCTCCTTAAGAAAAGGTTTTCACGATTATTGTTCCCGGTTTGCATAGGGTAACACTGACAAGCTTTTGGCAAATAAGCCGTTAAAATTGTTTACAGTTTGCTCTTGACTTTATCGGAGAAAAATGGTATAATTTAATCGAATAGATTGATTGGAGTTTTTTATGGAAATTATCACCAAAAATGTAATGATACGAATGAGATCGACTCATTCGGGCATCGCCGACGGTGACGGAAATGTTTCGGTCGAGCTGAACTCCGAGGGGCTTCCCGAGGTCGAACCCGAGGTCGAGACCCTTGAAATGGACAGCGAGGGCATTATGCGCATCAGCGACGAGCGGTTCGAGCTCGAATATTTCGAGACCGAGCTGACCGGAATGGAGGGCGCGTGTACGAGCATTTCGTTCGATCGCGATAATCCGGGACTGATCACACTGCTTCGGACGGGAACGGTCGAGACCGTGCTGGTCTTCGAGGCGGGACAGCGCAATTGCTGTGCCTACAGCACGCCCGAGATCAACTTTGAGGTCACGGTTCGGACGTGGGATCTGCGCAACGAGCTGACCGAGGACGGCGGTGAGCTTGAGCTCGACTATTCGCTCGAGTTCCGCGGAGCCTCCACCGAGCACACGAACATCTCAATTTCTGTAAATGTTGTAAAATAATGGCGGTAAAAAAACTTAGCGGAGTCGAATTTCGCGCTCTGATGAAGAATCCGCGCCCGGGAGCCTATCTGCTTTACGGCGAGGAGGGTTTTTTGAAGCGTCGCGCGCTCGACGATCTGAGGGCGAAGCTTTGTGCCGACGAGAGCATAGCGGCTTTTAATCATTTTGTCTTCACAAGTGAAAATTATTCGCCCGATGCGCTCGGCTCGGCGGTTCTCGCGCCGGCGATGATGTGTGACCTTAAGCTTGTAGAGCTGTATTGCCTGCCGTTCGCCGATTATAGAAAGCGTGAGGATCAGGACGCGATAGCGTCCGCGCTCGAGGCGGCATCCAAAAGCGAGGACACGCTGTTGATCGTTTACACAACGCCCGAAAATTTCGATCCGGGTGAGGGAAAAACGCCGAGCGCGTGGATGAAGCTGCTGTCGAAATCTGCGATAACCGTCGAATTTGCGCACGAGCAGACACCGAAGCTGGCACTTTGGGTTCAGCGTCACTTTACAGCGGTCGGACTCATTGCCGAGGCGAACGAGTGCAGCTATCTGATCGAAACGGTCGGTCACGATATGCTGACGCTCGAAAATGAGCTTGAAAAGCTCTGCTGTCACCTGAAGGCGAACGGGCGCGACCGCCTGAGCCGCTCGGACATCGAGCTCGTTTGCCCGCACAACAAGGAGATCGGCGCGTTCGATTTTGCCGACGCGATACTTGATGCGAACAATGACAAAGCCTACTATATTTTGGCGGATATGCGGAGCAAAAACGAATCGGGACAGCTGATTTTGGGCAGTATGATGAAGATTTTTCTCGATCTGACCGCACTGAAGCTCTATGCGGACGCGGGGATATCGTCGGATGACGCGGCGAAAAAGCTCGGGATACACCCGTATGTCGCGAAGCTGCGCATGGCGCGCGCAAGGATCTGCGACCGACGCGCACTCGAGGAAATAATCGACCTCTGCGCGGCGACCGATTCGGCGATGAAAACGAGCGCAGCGGACGAATATGTCCTGCTCGAACGCCTGATCGCACGAACCTCGCAGGCTCGAAGAAAGTAAAACACGAAAGGATATCGTCAAAACGACGAAAATCTCAAAATAAATCATGGCAGAAAAGTTGAAGATACCCATACCGATCGCGGTCGAGGGCAAATACGACAAGATCAAGCTTTCCTCTATAATTGACGGACAGATCATCACGACCGACGGCTTCGGAGTCTTCGCCTCTGAAGAAAAAAAGCAGCTGATCAGACGGCTTGCCGAGCCGCACGGGATCATAGTTCTTACCGATAGTGATGGCGCGGGACTGGTGATACGCAACTATTTTCGTTCAATTTTACCAAAAAGCAAACTCATTCATCTATACTCCCCGCAGATCGAGGGCAAGGAGCGGCGCAAAAAAGCTCCGTCAAAGGCGGGACTTCTGGGAGTCGAAGGGCTTGAAGCCGATACCTTGCGTAAGCTTTTCGAGCCGTTTGCCGCCGATTTCACGCCGATCGCGGGCGGCGAGGTGACCAAAGCCGACTTTTTCGCCGACAATTTATCGGGCGGCGAGGGAAGTGCCGAGCGTCGAAAGCGGCTCTGCCGCTTGCTCGAGCTACCCGACAATATGTCGGCAAACGCGCTTTTGGCGGCGATAAATATGCTCTGCGGCTTCGAAAAATACAAGGAGCTGATCAAGAATGTGTGACAAAATCAGGTCGATTTTCTTAAAATATCGCGAGCTGATCAGCTATGTATTCTTCGGCGGCTTGACGACGATCGTCAGCTTCGGAAGCTATTTTCTGCTAAATAAGCTGCTCGGCGTACACTATCTGATCGCGCAGGTGATATCTTGGATTTTGTCGGTCGCGTTCGCTTATGTAACGAATAAAAGATATGTTTTTGCCGATAATAGCAGTGGAAAAACGACGCTTATTAAGCAGATAGTACAATTTTACGGGGCGCGGATCTTCTCGTTTCTGGTCGAGACGATGCTCTTGACGCTCATGGTCGATCTGCTTAAGCAGGGCGAAGGGTTGTCTAAAATCATAGTTTCGGTCGTCACGGTGGTGCTGAATTATTTCACCTCGAAGCTGATCGTTTTTCGTCGAAAAAAGGTCGAAAAGTGATACTCGGAAGTGTTGAAAAATACAATTTGAAAGGGAAGGTGTTAAGGTGAGGATAAAATTTAATGTTGAAGGAATGAGCTGCGCGGCTTGCTCGGCATCGGTCGAAAAAGTCAGCGGACGAGTCGAGGGTGTGCAGAAGGCGGAGGTGAATCTGCTGGCAAAAACACTCTTTGTAGAGTGCGAGGCGGACACGCCCGAGCTGCGCGATAAGATCTGCGCGGCGGTCGCAAAAGCGGGATTTTCGGCAAGTCCGATGGATGAATCGGCTAAAATCGAGCAAAAGTCCGTTAAAAATGACGAAAAATCCGACAGAAATTCGACTGCAAAAGCAATGAAGGTGCGTCTGATCGTGTCGGCTTCGCTACTTGTCGTGCTGATGTATCTGACGATGGGACACATGATCGGACTGCCGACTCCGAGCATTTTCCACGGTACGGAAAATCTGATCGTTTTTGCGTTCACGCAGCTTTTGCTGACGCTTCCGGTCGTGTATCTGAACCGAAAGTTCTATATTGTTGGATTCAAGGCACTTTGGAATCGTTCGCCGAACATGGATTCGCTTGTTGCGGTCGGTTCATCGTCTGCGCTGATTTATGGACTTTTCAGCATTTACATGATTGGCTACGGGCTGGGTCACGGCGACCTCGCGATGGCGGAAAGCTACGGCTCGAACCTCTATTTCGAGTCGGCGGCGATGATTTTGACACTTGTCTCGGTCGGAAAATTCCTCGAGGAACGCTCCAAAAACAAGACCGGAGCCGCGGTCGAGCGTCTGATGAAGCTTGCACCCGACACCGCCGAGGTCGAGCGAAATGGACAGATAGTGACATTAAGAACTTCTGAACTCACGGTCGGAGACGTTGTTATCGTCCGCCCGGGACAGTCGCTTCCGGCTGACGGAGTAATAATCGAGGGCAATTCTTCAATCGACGAATCGGCTCTGACCGGCGAATCCATGCCGGTCGAAAAGACGGTCGGCGACCGCGTTGTGACCGCCTCGATCAACAAAAACGGATCGTTCAAATTCCGTGCGGACAAGGTCGGAAACGAGACCGCGCTGGCGAAGATCATAGAAATGGTGCGGGACGCGGGAGCCACAAAAGCCCCTATTGCCAAGCTTGCCGACCGCGTGAGCGGAGTATTTGTGCCGATCGTCATGTCGCTTTCGCTGATCGCCTTCATCTTCTGGCTGATCATGGGACGCACCTTCGATTTCGCGCTGTCGATCGGAATTTCGGTGCTGGTCATATCGTGTCCCTGTGCGCTCGGACTGGCAACGCCGGTCGCGATAACCGTCTCGGTCGGACGACTCGCCGAGCGGGGGATTTTGGTAAAATCCGCCGAGGCACTTGAGGTACTTCATATGACAAAAAGTGTCATCCTCGATAAAACCGGAACGATAACCGAGGGTCATCCGTCGGTCACGGACATAATTTCGGAGAACGAGCGCGAAACGCTCGAGATCGCCGCCGCGCTCGAGGCGGGAAGTGAGCATCCGCTCGCCGAAGCCATTCGAAGCAAAGCGGAAAATATGGAGATTCCGGTAAAAGCCGTTTCGGATTTCAAGGCGGTGCCGGGGCGCGGCATCGAGGGGATCATCGACGGAAAGCGTTGTGTCGGTGGAAATCCGAGCTTTATGCGCGAGGAGAAAATTGAACTTCCCGAGCTTGATCGGACGCTTGAAGAGCTTGCGCATTCAGGAAAAACACCGATGATATTCGCGAAAGACGGCAAATATTTGGGCATAATCGCTGTTGCCGACACGATCAAGCCGACCAGCGCAGCGGCAGTCAAGTCGATGCGCGACATGGGAATATCTGTCACGATGCTGACCGGAGACAATCGTTTGACCGCCGAAGCGATAGCTTCACAGGCTGGGATCGACGATGTTATCGCCGAGGTTTTGCCGGGAGATAAGGAAAGAGTTGTCGCGGAACGCCAAAAATCGGGCGAAATGCACAATGTTGTGACCTTTGTTGGCGACGGAATCAACGATTCGCCCGCACTGACCCGTGCGGATGTGGGAATCGCCATAGGAAGCGGCGCGGACATCGCGATCGATTCGGCAGACATCGTTTTAATGAAATCCGATCTTACCGACGTTGCCGCGGCGATAGAATTTTCGCACAAGACGATCCGCAATATAAAACAAAACCTGTTTTGGGCATTTTTCTACAATTCGCTCGGAATCCCGGTCGCGATGGGCGTTCTCGTGCCGTTCGGCATAACGCTCAGCCCGATGATCGGCGCGGCGGCGATGAGTCTTTCGTCACTTTTTGTGGTCACGAACGCGCTCAGATTGCAGAGAAAATGACATATTATGTCAAAAATGAGGGCGATCCGCCTCCTCGGCGATCGATTTCCTTCAATATTATATAAAGGATTATATAAAGGAGTTTTTATCATGAAAAAAATCGTAATTTCGGGAATGCACTGCGAACACTGCGTCGCGCGAGTCAAGAAGGCTCTCGACGCGCTCGGAGAGAACGCGAAGGTCGATCTCAAGGGCGGCTTTGCCGTCGTTGACGGAAAAGCTTCCGATGTCGATCTCAAGAACGCTGTCGAGGATCTCGGCTTTGACGTTGTAGAGATCAAATAATGCGTTCCGAGAATTCGGTAAAAAACAGCCTGTTCGCCATATTTGGGCAGGCTGTCTCGCTGATTTTCGGCTTTTTGACCAGAAAGGTCTTCATCAACACGCTCGGCGAGACGTACTTGGGGATAAATGGAATTTTCTGCTCGGTGCTTTCGCTTTTGTCGCTGACCGAGCTGGGGCTGGGAAGTGCGATCACATTTTCGCTCTACAAGCCGATAGCCGAACGCGACGACGAAAAAACAGGGCGGATTATGAACCTTTTCGCGCTTGCCTATCGGATCGTCGCGGTCGTCGTCGTTTTGCTCGGACTCTGCTTGATGCCGTTTCTCGGCAAAATAACCGTCGAAGTGCCGAATCTAAAGCTTATATTTTCGCTCTATTTGGCAAATTCGGCGGCAAGCTACCTGTTTTCGTATCGTCGCGCGCTGATAACTGCGGCGGAGCTTGATTGGCGCAACACGCTGAACAATTCGATTTTCCAGATGCTTCAAAATCTGGCGCAGCTTGTCATACTGCTGACGAGCCAAAATTACATCCTCTACCTCGCGGCGCAGCTCGGCTGCACGATATTTTCGAACCTCGAAATTTCGTTCGCCTCGCGGAAATTGTTTCCATTTCTGACAAAAACAAAGGGCTTGCCCGACCGCGAAACGACCTCGCGCATCAAATCGGATGTCGCGGCGATGTTCATGACCCGTTTCGGAAGCGTTGCCGTGACGGGAACAGACAATTTGTTAATTTCAACGGTGAGCGTCGCGCTGACCGGGCTTTACTCGAATTATCTACTAATCTTGCAGACGATTCAAGTCATTCTGAACCAGGTGATGTCCGCCGTGACCGCCAGCGTCGGAAATTTGATCGCTACAGACGATTCGGAAAGGCGATTTGACATCTATAAAGATGTGATTTTGGCGACCGCGTGGCTCTACGGCTTCTCGGCGATCGCGCTCGACTGCCTGATGACCCGCTTCATAGGCGTATTTTTCGGCGCGGGACTCGAAATTTCGGAGGCGGCGGTGCATTTGATGTGCCTGAACTTTTATCTTTCGGGCATTCGCCAGCCGAATCTTATGTACATCAGTGCCGCCGGGCTTTTCAAGCCGGTAAGATTTCGCGGCTTCGTCGAAGCGACGGTGAATTTGGTGGTATCGGCGATATTTTTGAAGCTCGGCATGGGACTTTTCGGTGTTTTGCTCGGAACCACCATCTCGCATTTCGCGACGAGTCTGTGGTGGGAGCCGCTTTGCGTCTCGAAATACTGCCTGAAAAACCATTCGGGGCGGAGCTTTTTGCTGATGAACCTCGCCTTCGGTGCGATTTTGCTGATCACATGGGGTCTGAACTCGCTGATCGTCGGGTTGATGCCGAGCGGCTTCTCGGGCTTTTGCCTTTCTACTCTTGTAACTGCGATACTTCCGAATCTGATCTTCCTGATCGCCTACCATCGGACTCCCCAGTTTGATTTTTTCAAACGCATAGCGATACGAATGCTGCAAAAAATAACGCATAAAGCGTAAATTTACACGATTGGAGCTGCCAATTTATGAGAACTGTCAACGATTTCATCGAGCTTAACAACAAATATTCGCGCGATACGGTGCGGCTTTTCCTCGAGGAGGGGCAGCTCGGGCGGTCGCATTTCGGAGGTCTGCCCGAGCTGCCGATCGGCGATGAAGCGGTCGAATATCCGTATTTTGAATGTTCTACATACGAAGATGATACCGTGAAGCCGCGTCCGCTGCATTTTTTG
>CAYRKS010000004.1:217-23785 GCA_964424855.1 uncultured Lachnospiraceae bacterium | reverse complement strand
TCTGCTCAGTCCATGACATCGCAGGTGGCTGATGTAAACAACCTTAGCTGCGGAATTGATGAAAAACAATGCCACGGCAAAGAAGCTTAACATCCTTCAGGGTGAATACAATGATAACGAGTACATAACTTCTTCAACATGGGATGCGGTTCCGATAGAGGTCGGGAAAACATATATAATGTTTATATTACCGATCGGTATCTTGAATCCGAGGGATTATACTCTGAGTCCGGACGGAGTTTCTTGTTCGAATATAATGGTCAAAAGGTCGTACATGAGCGTTCTGCTGTTATGGAAGGTTTCTGTCGGATGATATCTACACGAACGGTCAGTATATATTTTTACAGTGTTCTCGATTAATCCGGTCTCTCCGAAATAATACACCGCGCGGAGCTTGACGGAAGTAATATTATCGATCTTGGGATACGCAGTACACTTAATTGGAACATAACATCGAAATATATCTATCATTTTGAGCCGAACTATAAAGTTGTTCCGGCAGGAAAAGATGGTTGTTCAATAAATCTTTTTTTCGAATCGATATACATATGTGATCTTGACGGAAAAATCACGAATGTGCAGTGTCTATGAATTGGGAGTCGTGTTCAGTGGAAGCTTTGGCGTGAGTATGAGCGCAAATCATCGTCAGGAGGCTTTGCCAACCTTCTGCGAACGACTAAGTTAGGGAGAAGCCGAGCTTTTCGAGCAAAGTATCTTTCGGTTTTGCGGTTTCGTTTGCATTGATAATATTGTGGAACGCGGTGGATAAACTGATGTACATATTAAATAAGATTGATATCCGCCTTAGATCGAGGAGTATGAATTTATCGGTTATTTGTATGTCCCGTTTTATAGATCGCGCGGTAGGCGGTCGGGGTGATGCCCTCGTGATATTTGAAGAATTTTAGGAAGAGCTTAGTATCCTGAAAGCCCGAGGAGAGGGCGATTTCGGTAAGAGTGAGCTCACTTTCGGTGAGGCAATATTTTAAGTGCTCGAGCCGTCGCTCGTTTATCAGCTGTTTAAGCCCTTTACCGTACTGCTGCTTCAATAGGCGCGAGATATATTCCTCATTATAGCCGAAGCGATCGGAGATATCGGCGGCGGTGAGCTGGCGGTCGGAATTTATCCTTATCCATTCGGAAACCTTTGCCGCGAGTGCGGTACTCGGCTCATGGTTACGGACTTGCAGAAGTATTTCGGCGATGAGGACGCACAAAAGGCTGTCCATGACCTCGGAGTCAACATCTGCTTCGGCGTAGTGGAGTATCTGACGGCAGAGAAGGCTGACGGGATATGGATCGAGAAGGTGCATATGCTTTATCGGAAGCGTTGAGTCCCTTTGCGGATAGAAATGTATCCAGTAAAATGAGACACGTTCCTTTGAGCTTCCGATGCCGCGGTGGAGTCGATCGGCATTTAGGAGGATAACATCGCCCTCATCAAGCTCATAGAGCTCAAATTTTCCATTGCCGTTGTCCTCCTCGAGGCTGAATTTGCCCTCTGTGACGATTATCAGCTCATCGGTTTGATTTTTTGACTTTGGGTGAGTCCATTCACCGCGCGAGGTGAATTTTCCGCTGTTGCCGAATACGCTTTTCATGTCGATTTTTTTCTCCTTTTCTCTGCTTTTGGTGGTTGAAATGCGGCAGAAATTATAGTATAATTATAACATAGACAATGCTTTTGCGCAAGGGCTGTCGAGAAAATAATTATAAAAATTTTATCGAGACACCGATATGTCTCGGGAAAGGGCTTTAGAATGACAGATTTTCTCAATCACGACAAGATCAGAATAACCGCCGGCTTCTGGAAGGAGAAGCAGGAGCTTATTCGCAAGACCACAATATGGAACGTATACAAGCGTTTCTCCGACACCGGACGCTTTGCCGCCTTCAAGATGGACTGGAAGGAAGGAATGCCGAACAAGCCGCACATTTTCTGGGATTCGGACGTTGCAAAGTGGCTCGAATCGGTCGCGTATCTGACCAAAGAGCAGTGCGAGCCCGAGCTTGAGGCGATCGTTGACGAGGTAGTCGATGATATTGCAAAGGCACAGATGGAGGACGGATATTTCAACATCTACTTCCAGCTTTTTGAGCCCGAAAATCGCTTCAAGATCCGCGGCTGGCACGAGCTTTACTGTGCGGGACACCTCATCGAGGCGGCGGTCGCCTACGATGATGCTACCGGAAAGCACAAATTCCTTGAGGTCATGCTGAAATATGCTGCCTTCATCAAGAAGGTATTCATGGAGGAGCAGTCGGCAGCCTTCGATTCGCCCGGTCACGAGGAGATCGAGCTGGCACTTGTCAAGCTCTACGACTACACAAAGGATCGTCAGTGGCTCGAGCTTGCGCTTTTCTTCATAAACAAGCGTGGCTCCAAGGAAAAGCTCCCCGAGGGAGACAACTATCATCGCGATACCAACATTCAGGATCACGCACCTGTTCGCGAGCAGTTCACCGCCGAGGGACACGCTGTACGCGCCTGCTATCTCTACTGTGCGATGGCGGACCTCGCGCTTCGCGAAAACGATGAGGGACTCAAGAATGCCTGCGACAAGATATTTGCAGATATCACCGGCTCGAAGATGTACATCACCGGCGCGGTCGGTTCGACTAAAAATGCCGAGGCGTTTGAGGACGCATATCGACTTCCGAACGACACTGCATACGGTGAGACCTGCGCGGCACTAGCACTTGCGCTCTTTGCACGCAGAATGGAGCGCATGGATGCCGATTCGATTTATGCCGACACGGTTGAGAGGGTTATCTACAACGGATTCCTTTCCGGCATTTCGCTCGACGGAAAGGCATTCTTCTACGAAAATGCGCAGGAGATCGACCTGGAAAACCGCAGGATCGTTCGTGCCTCGCTCCACAACAACAAGGATATGCACTTCCCGATAACCGAGCGCATTGAGGTGTTCGGCTGCTCCTGCTGCCCGCCCAACGTGACGAGATTTATCCCGTCGATCGGCGATTTCATATACAACTACACCGACGAGACGGTATATGTGAATCAGTTCATGGAATCCGAGGCGGATTTCGGCGATTTCAAGCTGAACCAGAAGACGAACTATCCGTTTGACGGACGAGTTACGATCGTTTCCACCGCAAATAAGAAGCTTGCGATAAGAGTTCCGGGCTGGTGCTCGAGCTGGTCGCTCAAGGTGAACGGCAGAACGGTCAACGCCGAGGTCGTGAAGGGCTATGCCTTTGCCGAGGTAAAGGGCGGAGACGAGCTTGTATTTGATATGCAGCTGATTCCGAAGGCTGTCAGAGCCGACCGTCGTGTGAGAATCGATCGCGGTCTCAAGGCGGTTACCTACGGTCCGCTCGTTATGTGTCTCGAAGGAGTTGACAACGGCGGCTCGCTTGCGAATGTCGAGCTCATAAACGGCTTTGAGGTCGGCTTTGACAAGGAGCTGGGACTGCCCTGTGTATATGCCGATGCGGTTCGAGTTGACACCGATTCACTTTATTCGGACAGGGTGTTTGAGCGTCCCTTCAAGGCGAAGCTGATCCCATATTTCGCATTTGCCAACCGCGGCGAGTGCGACATGAAGATCTGGAATGTTATAAGATAAACAGAGCTTTCAAAAGCCCCGAGGTCTGCGTTTTACGCGGACTCGGGGCGTTCGCTTTTATTAGGATAATTCTGAGGGCTGCTTTTATTGGATATTCGAGTATATCGCCGATTTGTGCGTATTTTTTACATAATCCGCTTGATTTTAATGAAAAAGTGTTGTATAATAAATTTATCCGCGATTTTGCGGAAGAATAAAGCATATGACATCCGATTTCGGGTGATAACTATTTTTATTATATTTTTGAAAGGGATGAGAGGATGGGCTATAATTCCGAAAATTACAGAAGGATACGCGAGGAATACGAGACAAAGCCTCAGCGTGCGCGCGATGCCGCGAACAAGCGTGCCGAGGAGCTGCACGAAAAATTCAGCGATGTTGCAAATATAGACCGTCTGCTCGGCGAGACGGGCGTAAAAATTTTCGGCGAGGCTATGAACGGGCGTGAGGGGCTTGAGGAACGGATCGAAAAGCTGAAGCAGGAGAACGAGGAGCTGAGACGGATACGCGCCGAGATACTTATTTCAAACGGATATCCCGCAGACTATTCCTCGGTTAAGTACGAATGCGAGAAATGCCGTGACACCGGCTTTATCGGGACTAAAATGTGCGACTGCATGAAGCAGCGGCTCACGCTTGCCGGCTATGAAAGCTCGGGGCTTGGGGGATTGATACGGACACAGAGCTTTGAGAGCTTTGATCTTACTAAGTGCAATCAATCTGCGGAGCAGTATCGAGGAATGAAAACGGTATATGAAGACAGCAAGCGGTTTGCGGCGGAATTTGAACCCGGAAGCGGGCGGAATCTGCTTTTCATGGGTTCCACAGGATTGGGGAAAACTCATCTTTCGACGGCTATTGCGAAGGTTGTAATAGAGCGCGGCTTTGATGTTGTTTACGACACGTTTCAGAATGTTATGCGAAGTCTCGAGAAGGAACGCTTCGGACGCGCAGATGAGGCTATAAATCAGACGAATCGGCTTTTTTCCTGCGATCTTTTGATAATCGATGATCTCGGAACCGAGCTTACGAATCAGTTTACGATATCCGCGCTGTACAATTTGGTCAACACACGGATAAATTCGGCGAAGTCGATGATAATCAACACGAATCTGAGCCTCGACGATATACTCGCGCGCTACGGAGAGCGTATATCGAGTCGACTTTTCGGACAATTTTCGGGATACATTTTTGTCGGAAAGGATCTGCGCGTTGAGGAGGCGATAAGGCGACTGAGAGCCGGACAGCACAGCTGAGAATATTTTTGAGGTAAGATTAAAAGAGCAAAGCGATTGTTGAAAAAGTCAAGAAAAATCACTTGACTTTTACTTATCGATGGTATATAATAGACTTGTCAGAGATGCTCCCGATCCGACGCGGTTCGGAAGTGGGAGGCTGACAGGTCTATTTGTTTTTGGGTGATGGATTTGCGAAAGAAGCTTGAAGGTCGATACAGCACAGAGCTTATCGGCGAGATAATGCACATTTCAAATGACGGTGAACAGTTTACGATAAATTATTACACCAAAAAGGGCGGAACGTGGAAGCGGCGGATGCACTATCACGATTTTTACGAGCTTGAATTTATACTTGAGGGAAAAGCCGAGACGGTTATAAACTCGATGCGCTTTGAGCTTTCGCGCGGGATGATGTTTCTTGTCCGACCGACCGATCTGCACTGCTATGACATAGCTTTGGGCGAGGAGCTGAAGGTATGCACACTGAGGTTTTCGAGTGCGATGCTCGATGAATCGATAATTTCGCTGATCTCGGGAGTGCGTCCGATAATCGCGGAGCTTTCCGAGGAGTATGATTTTCTTTGCAAATATCTTTCGGAGACTTTGCGAGAATACCGATTGCAGGACAGCTTTTCGGAGCTGATATTTTCCGGGATCGTACAGCGTCTGTGTATCATGCTCGGCAGAAAATGCAGCTTGGAGGCGGTATATCCGAGCTCGAACAATCGCATAGCTGCTGCCGCTGCCGACTGTATAAATCGGAGATTTTTCGAGCGGTTGAGTATTGGCAGAGTGTCATCGGAGCTGGGGCTTTCGCCGAATTATCTCGGAAAGGTTTTTTCGGAGCAAATGGGGTTGAGCTTTTCGGAATATTTGCGAAGAGTTCGGCTGACTCATGCGCTGAATCGAGTGATAAGCACGGATGACACGCTGCAAAGGATCGCGCTCGAGAGCGGATTTTCATCACCGAGCATTTTTACGCGCGAATTCAAGAAATATTATAAAAGATCGCCGTCGGAGCTGAGGCAACCGAGCTCACAATAAAGTGATCGGGCGATAAAATAAGGAGGATACAAAATGAATGGACAATGGACAAAGGAAGAGGCATGGACTTGGTACAACAAGCGAACCTGGATACGCGGCTGCAACTTTATGTCGAGCGACTGTGCGAATCGAATAGATCAGTGGCAGGAGTTCGGCTTTGAGGAGCGGTTTGAGACGACAAAGCGCGAGATCGAGCTTGCGGAGTCGATCGGCTTCAATTCCTTCAGGCTCATACTCGAGTTTGAGGTATGGGATCAACAGCACGACGGCTTTATGTCGAGACTCGACAGATATCTTTCCTATATGTACGACCATGGGATAACCGCTATGCTGGTACTGGCAAACGACTGCTCGGTGCCGAAGTCGCTTTACAAGCCCGCGGTCATGGGTCCGCAGCATTACGATATCGGTTATCACGGCGGAAGGAAGAATTCCCCGCACATGAGCTATTCCGCAGGCGAGGAAAGATGGAACATTTTAGACGATCCCGAGATCGCAAAGCGTTACTATGAATTTGTTCGTGAGATAATCACGACCTATGCGCACGATCCGAGAGTCATAGTCTGGAATATTTTCAACGAGCCGGGCAACGGACGCGGCGGAAAGTGCATTCCGCACATGGAAAAGCTCTTTGAGATCGGATGGACGATATCACCGGATCAGCCGCTCTGCGCCGATGTTTGGAGCGGATTGTCTGGAGGACATCCGAAAAGCGAGGCTGAACAGCGTGCGCTCGAGCTTTCGGATGTTATAAGCTTCCACAACTACGGTTCATATGTCACGAACATCGAAATAGTAGAGTCGTTTAAGCTCTGCGGTCGTCCGATGCTTGACACCGAGTGGCTGCACAGGATATTCCACAACGATGTTTTCCAGATCTACCCGATGCTCTATGCGAACAAGATCGGAAGCTACAACTGGGGCTTTGTTGCCGGAAAATATCAGACCTACGAGCCGTGGGAGGGTATCTGGCAGACCATCGAGAATGGCGGCGGAAAGGATTACGATATGACGAAGTGGCAGCATGATCTCATGCGTCCGAATCTTCGTCCCTACGATCCGCGCGAGATCGAGCTTATAAAGCACTTCAACAAGAAGGCAGACGAGCGGTTCAAGTCGGGACACGACAAAAAGCTCTTCGGGATAAAATAAAAGAGGCACTGCCGACCAATAGCTTGGTCGGCAGTGCTTTTTTGTCAGTTTGCGAAATCACCGAAGGTGATGAAGAGCGGGTAATCCGTTACGGGAATATTTTTGAGGGTAACGGTTCCGAAGCCGGATTTTTCGATCATGCTTTCGGGAATCTCATAGATATCACCGGTCAAGGGATCGATGAAGCGGATATCTCCGGGGACGTTGGTAACGCGGAAGCTTACGGTGGATTCGAAGGTGGTTGTCAAGAGAGGAGTAGAGTTCCAGTAGACGAACGCATACGAGCCGTTGGATTTTTTGAAGCCCTTGGAGATGAGACTTCCGCTGTAATCCGAGCTGAGCAGACGCTGAGAATAAAGCACAGAGCGAATTATCGGGAGATCACAGGGAGCTGCGCCCTCGGCGAAGAGCGAGCAGAGATTCTGGTAAGCATAGTAGGAGGGCTTAGGCGAATACTCACCCGAGGAGAAGCCGTTTTCGTCAAAGTCCGCGCCGAGTATGCCGAAGTAGCCGTAATCGAGATAGGAGTTTTTGTCTCCGACCTTACCGTTAAGTGCTTCGATCATATCCATACAGGAGAAGTAGGAGGAGAATTCGACATCGATAATGAGGTCGGCGACCGCATGGCGCAGGCACTGCTTACTCTGACGCTCGGGAGTCCACGCTGCGCGTGCAAGTGCGCCGCAGCCGTCGCTTCTCGACTGTGAGCCGGATTCGCCCTGGATGATCTTGATGTTGGGGTTATAGGAATGGACGAGAGCCTTCATTGCCGGGATGTTTTCGAAGAGCTTGGATTCATCGGCGGTATACTCATGGAAGGTGATAGCGTCGATAGCGTTTGCCATACCTGCGGCAAGAGCTTCGTTGATAAACGAGAGGTTTCCTGCCGAGCAGAGGCTTCCGCCGATAACAGTTGCCTCGGGCATGACCTCACGGATCGCCGCCGAGGTATCGACGCAGAAGTGTCCGTATTCTGTGCCGGATACTCCGTGCTTCCAGCACCAGATACCGTCGGGCTCATTCCATATCTCATAGTGATCGATGCGGGTCTTGAAATGCTCGACGATGGCTTTTACATAGTTTGCCCAGCCGCGCTTTTGTTCATCGTTGAAGATCGGAGCGATACCGACCGCGCCGAATATCTCTTTACCCTCCTCGTTGTAAAGCTCGTTTCCGTAGCAAAGGCAGATCCACGGTCGCATACCGCGCGCGATGAGGTTATCGACGACCTTATCGATCCATTCGAAGTCATACTGACCCTTGACTCTTTCGGTTCTCTGCCAGCCCGACTGTATTCTGACCCACTTTACGCCGACGAGAGCGAGCTTATCATATGCCTTTTCGGGATCGAAAACATTTCGGTCGAGCTTTTCAAAGCCGATACCGAGCTTTGAATATTTTATTTCACTTGAGCTTTTCGGCTGTATCTTGCCGATTTTTTTGAGCTGTTCCATTTTATCAACATTCCTTTCTCAATTTTTTGATCGGTTATTGCAGCTTAAAAGGTGTGTCTTTCAAGCTTTGAACCGCCGTTTGAGATATTATTTCAAGATATATTTTATCACAAAATGAGTAAGTAGGCAAGGCTTTTTGAAAAACAGAGTCAATTTCGAAAAAACGGAGTTCGATTTCTAAAAAAACAGGTATTGACAAAAGGCTTCGGATATGATAAAATAGTACCGAGGCGATTTTAATGAACAGAGCAAAAAAACAGAAAACGATAATCGCGGCTTTATTGGTATTGAATTTGATTTTTATCTGGGGAAATTCGATGCTTAACGGAAGTGATTCGGCGAAGGTGAGCGATATCATAACCGGGACGGTCGAAAAGGTGATATTATCGATAAAGCCGAATGAAGCTGGCGAGAGCGGCGAGGTATCGGAAAGTGACGGTGTTAAGCTCGAGACAAACGACACGCTGTTATCTGAGGAACACCCTATGACCGAGGCTTCCGACAGCTTCGAAAGCAACAATGACACTGAGAGCATTTCTG
This sequence comes from uncultured Lachnospiraceae bacterium, assembly GCA_964424855.1. Taxonomy (GTDB): domain Bacteria; phylum Bacillota; class Clostridia; order Oscillospirales; family CAG-272; genus Flemingiibacterium. The sequence goes on along the minus strand of CAYRKS010000004.1, from coordinate 14,767 downwards.
AGGAAAAGAGCGATGCGGAGATATATTTTGAATACATTCTCTCGATAGTGGTCAGAAAATGCGCGCATATTCTCGAATTCTGTCTGCTTGCGGTTTGGCTGATGCTACTGCTTGGGGAACGGGTTCATATGGTTCTGTTATGTGGAGTTTTTACCGCGCTGATAGATGAGACCATACAGCTTTACAGCGGGCGAAGCTCACTTGTGATGGATGTTTGGATAGACATTGGCGGCTTTGCGCTCGGGATACTGGCGGCATGGCTGATAGGCTATATAAAAAAGAAAAAAGCGTCGGAGAGGGAAAGCCAATGATGAGAGCAAGCCTCCGATCGAAGCTTGAAGAATGAAAAAACGCGCTCCCTTGCAGCTGTCTGCAAGGGAGCGTTTCGGTATTTACGGATTTTAAGTCTCACTCGGCGAGATCAAAGCGGACGGCAAAGCGGCTTTGACCGTCGGAGGTACAGGTGAAAAGCGTTAAAGCCCAGCCGCTCGTTACCATTTCGGCGATAGCGTTTTTGGGAAGAATCTCGATTGATGCGGCTTTATAGCTGAAGGTATTGCCGTCGATATCGACGAAGTCGGCTTGATCGCCGAGCGATATATTTTTGAGATTTCCGAAATGCGAGCGGTAATCGTGACCGCAGATTACGAGATCGTTTTTATAAGCCGATCCGGTATAGCGACAGGGGGCGGTTTTCAGCTTGGTATAATCCCAGCCGCTTATTATCGGCAGCTCAAGCTCGAGCGAGGGGATGCGCAGGACTCCGATATATTCTATCCCGTCGATCTCCTCGGTCGGCATTTTCATATTTGGGTCGAGTATATAGTCGGGTATTTCGAGCTGAGAGGGTGGGATGAGCTCGGGAATAGCGGTCTCGATGGAAGTATCGGGAGCGGGTTCGGTCGTTTCGGGCGGCTTTGAGCTTGATATCCTTGTCAACTCCTCGAGACGCGCAAGAGCCTGCTTTGACGCTTGATCGGCCTTTTTATCGGCATATATATTGTAAGCGGCAAGCAAAAGAGCCGCCGCGATGAGCAGCAGCCCTATTGAGATGAGAGCGAGACCGAGCTTAGTTTTCTTCATCTCGGAAGCCCCCTCTAAGGCAGATAACGCCGGCTGTCACGAATGCGAGTCCGACTGCGATAAGTATCGGGATCGGAAAGCGGAGCTGTCCGGTCTGAGGCAGTATGACCTCGGGCTCTGTGGTGTCGGGCGCAGGCTTTTTGGTATCGGTATCGACCGATTCATCGGGAGCGGGTTCGGTCGTTTCTGGCGGCTTTGTTTCGCTCGGTTCGGTGGTTTTATCGGTATCGGAGGTCGGAGCCGTGGTTTCGGAGGTATCGACTGTCTCGGGCGGTTCGGTGGTCTCGGAGGAGGTCGAGTCCTCGGGAGAGTCAGGGGGATTTTCGCTGTAGGTGTTTGTGATAACGAAGGTTATGCCCTCGCGCGAGATCGAGACGGTGTAGTCCTCAAGCTCATTTTCCGCAACGGTCCAGACTGAAAAGGCATCTAATTTATCCCATGTATGCCGCCAGTTATTATCGTCGCTGAGAACCACGGTGTCGTAGACCTCGCCGTCCTTTAGGAGTGTGACGGTGATCTCACGGGGGCGTTCGGATTCATTATCGGTATCATTCCAGACCTTAAGCACCTTTCTTGAGGTGAAGAGCGGGAGGATGGGATTATACTCGGATTCATATTTTGCCTTGACCGAGACCATATTTATCGACTCTCCGTCGAGAGTGACGGTGAAGGGGGATATGCTGTAGGTATGGTCATTTTGGATATGCTTTTTTGAGAGGACAAGATATATTCCCGGCTCGAGGGTCACGTTTTCGGAGGGGAAGACTGCATAGCCGCTGTTATCGGTTTTTAAGCTGTCGAGGGGTAAAAGCCCATCGCGTTTTACCGCGCCCTCGAGGGTATAGGCGAGCGATCTTGAGGTGAGCTCGACATTATATTTGGAAAAATCGTCGGTCAGGGAAAAGCTGCCGTATTTATCGCGCTTTGCGACGAGAAATATCTCAAGCTCTGCGCCGACGAGCGGGGTATCATTATCATTGCAGGCTATTGTAATGCTCATTGCGTTCAACGCCGAGATCGGCAGGACAGAAAGTGTCAGCAGAGCGAGACATAGCAGGACTGCAAAAAAGCGTTTATTCGATTTCATCCGAGTCCTCCTTATCGATTGGCTTGACCGTCAGAAGCAGGGTCAGCAGGATAATTATCAGGGGTATTGCGACGATCGGCGCGACGATTAGCGGGTCGATGACGACGGCATCGGCGGTGACGCGCACGACCTTTGCCTCCTCGATGTTTTCGATCCGATGTCCGCGCACGAGCAGGCGGTGAGAATTTATTCCGTAGGGTGTACAGGTAACGAGGGTGCAGAGGTCTGCGCCATCGACTATTTGAAGTGATTTTGTGTCGGTCGGCTCGACTATAAGTATTTGATCGACCTCGTAGGTGAGTATTTCATCGAGAACGCGGAGGATAAATATCGAGCCCTTTTGGAGCTTATCGAGATTTGTAAAGAGCTTTGCGCTCGGGAGACCGCGATGTCCCGAGAGGACGCAGTGACTGCTTTCGCCTCCGACGGGGAGGCTCGACCACTCGAGATGACCTATCGCTATTTGCAGGACCGATTCCTCGGTTCCGTGGTAGATAGGCAGAGAGCAACCGATCTCGGGAATTTCTATATAGCCCATAACACCGAGTCCAGAGACATTCAGGAGGCTGTCATAGAGCTGTTCCTGCTCAGTGCTCAGAAGATAGGAATTTTCGCGTCCGACGAGCGAGGTGTTATAGTCATAGGCGGCGTTCCAAAGCTCATCGTATTTATCGGCTTCGAGACCTGCGACATTTTCGGCGTAGCTTGCGATAGCCTTGGATTGGTGCAGGGAATTCCAGTAATCACTGACAGTCGGGTACAGCAGCAAGGAGACACCTGCAAGGAGTATCAAAACCAGCAGAAGGTTTGTATGGCTTTTATGTTTTTTCTTCATTGCAGGATTCTCCTTGCTGCTGTAAAGGGTTGCCTTTACAGCAGCTTTGTCAGTTAATGCGGTTTGTTGTTAGGGATCAGCCCTTCATGTTCATGCGTCTTCTGGTGACGAGCAGAACAGCCGCGCCAACGCACATGATCGAGCCGACGATGTAGAAGACAGTAGTACCGATACCACCGGTGGAGGGAAGCTCGGTGCCGGTGAGGTTTATGATCTGAACGCCGCCATCATCTTCATGCCAAGCTTCGAATCCGTTTTCGGCAACAAGGTTGGAGTCTTCGATTTTTACTTCAACACGTTCGGAAAGCTTGTTATAGCCCTTAGGTGCTTCGATTTCCTCGAGCCAGTAGGTGGTGTCTGCATCAAGACCTTTAACGGTTGCGGTACCTGCTTCGATCACTGCGGATGTAAAGCCTTCGGGATTATTTATTTCAGCGGTCGTTGCGATACGGTATGTACCGTCGGAGTCTTTAACGAGGTTGATCTTGTTTCCGTTAGTTTTAGCATCATAAAGCTCGAATTTTGCGCCCGTTAAGATTGTGTTGTCAGCTGTTGTCTTGATGATATCGAACTTAAAGGTTTCGGTCGTGGTTGTATCCCATTCTGTGTCAAACTTGCTGTCATCGCCGTAATCGAGCTTAGTTTTGTTATCGTTTGTATCGGTGGAAATAGCCGCTTTGTCGTTGAGAATAGCGGAATAAGTGATTACGATTTCGGTGTCAGCTGTGATCGTGTCGAGATAGGTCTGCGCGAATGTAATCTCGAAGTCACAGACTTCGTTTTCACCGTGAGTCTGATTGAAAGCAACGGTATAGTCAGTGTTCGCAGTAAGAGCGGTCTCGGTGGTATCTTTGTCCTTAACAACGACAGCAACGACTTTTATCGAATTCTGATCAAGAGTGAGACCTTCGCTCATCTGGTCGTGTACAACATAGCCGATCGCGCCATTCTTTGCGTGAACAGTGGTTTTGAACTCAACGGTATCGCCGATCTGCGCGGTGTTGGCATCAACCCATGATCCGTCAGAATCTTCCTTGACTAACTTATCAATTGTCGGAACCGCGTTCTTTTCCTGTATGCTGACCTCGGGATTGGTAGTATCGAGCGAGCAGAGGGTACCGAGGGTGGTATCAACGAGGTAGTAACCGAGGTTGAGGTCTTCGAATTCAACGGTAGTGGTTGTAGCTGTTGTGCTGCCCTGATTGTCGATGCTGTTTTCCTTTGCATAGCTCTGTGCGAGCTTAGCGAAGTCTGCGGCATCTGCGCCTTCTACCCATGTTACATAGCCGTTAGCGTCTACGTTAAGGTATACGCCCTTAACGGAATCACCGTTTATGAATTCGCTCCAATCGGAAGCGGCTTTGTAAGAAAATGAGTTGGTATCGGTGTTATAGCTCTCGAGGACGAGGAGCTGGTAGACGGTGTAGGTCTGACCTTCGACTGCTTTGCTGATAGTGATCTTACCGGAGTTATCGTTTGTTCCGGAAGCACGTGCGGCGGGAGCGTCATCCGCGAGTGTAGGACATACAAACGCGAAGAGCATTGCGATCGCCATGAAGATGGCGACGAGTTTTTTCGAGGTTTTCATGAGAAATTCCTTTCTGTATATAAAAATTTTTAAGATTGACAGATTTGTCGGGGGCGCGGGGCGGTCAGCGACCGTCCTTTTTGCGCCTATGATTTGTGTAAGCCAGCAGGAGCAGTGAGCAGCTCACGAGAGTGATACCGCCGACCGTATAGCCGACTGTTCCCGAGCCGCCTGTTTGAGGCAGCTCATAGTATATGCGGTTGACAAACTCAAGGTTCCAGTCACCGTCGTTTACCGTGATCGTATCATATGCGACCTTGACGGTATATGGGGTATCGTTCAGGATATATCCGTTCGGGGCTTTGGTCTCGGTGAGAGTGTAGGTATGACCCGAGGGGATATTGGCGAAGACGACCCTACCGTCGGAAGCGGAGACTGCGGTTTGCTCGGCTATCGCGACCGAGTTTCCGTCACCGTGGCAGATGCTACAGTCTGCGGAATGCTCGAGCTTGAACTCCGCGTCGGACAAGTGATTTCCTGCCGTATCGACCTTTACGAACTCCAGCTCGGCGAGGAAGCCGTGGACGGAGGGGATTGGGAAGTCGATGGTTTTGGGGTCGGAGACCACATTATTCTTAACGGTTTTGTATTGCAGTGTAGTTTCACCGTTTGTATCGTATATTTGATTTTCGACAAACTCGCTGTTCTCGTTTTTCAATCGAACTCGGTAAACAAGCCTATAAGAGAAGGTTGTGTTATTTGCCGAACCGCTTGATGTGTAGCCGGACTGCTTCAAATCCCATTTGATTGTGTTTCCTGCAAACGACGCGGTATTTTCCGCACCTTCGGCATGAGAGCCGAGCAAGTCGGTAGAGACCAACTCCGGCGTGCTATTGTAGAATCCGATAAACTCGATATTTTCAACTTCGTTTACGATCGGCATCGGGTCTTCGGCAACCCAGTCGGCTTTGGAGGCATTTTCGACGGTTGTTTTGATTTCGGCGAAAATTTGATTGTAAGCTGCGTTCAATTCGGCGGTGTTTTCACTGTCGTAGTAATATTTTTCGTAGCCTGAGCCGATGCTGTTGCCGAGCCAGTTTTTGTAAGCTGATTCATCGGATGCACCTCCGATTTCGTAGGTTGTTCCGGTACGGTCAATGACGGAGAAACCATCATCTTTATCATGCGTATCATATTCTGCAATCGTCTGACCGCCGACATCAACGCCTATCGAGAATATAGTAGTTCCGGAATTTTTTATTAAAGTTGCCATATCTCTTGCACGGATAGCCGCTTCGTCGCTGTAGCTTGTTCCATATAAGCAAGGAACTCCTATATGATGGTCATAAAATCTTCCGGTAGAATCATACGTGTCGTAGCCATTATAACCGCTTTCAATATAAGTTGTAGGGAATCCGTCACTGAGGAATATTATAAACTTGTTTTTGTTTGAAACGCCGTCAAGCATATCCGAAGCCATCTTAAGTCCGGCTTCAACGTTGGTGAAACGCTTGTGACTTTCTCCATATCCACTGGCATTTATGATTTTTCCGGTTGCAGTACGCATAGTATTTTTCAGCGCATTTGCCTTATTTTGATTGGTGCAAGACGTAAGTCCGAATATTTCATGCGCATCGGTATTGAATGCAACGTATCCGATCTTACTTACGCCGAGAGTATTGCTTTCGGCGAACTTATCGAGGAAATCCTCGGCGGCATCCATCGCGGCTTGATATCGAGTTATATCGAGGAAATCCTCGGCGGCATCCATTGCGGCTTTGTATCTGGTAGAATTTCCGAAGTTATCTGTCATGGTATTCGAAATATCCATGACGATAACGACCGCCATATCGGGTTCGCTGATCACCTCTTCGATCTTTTGCTTGGTCTCGACCGTGAGGGTTATATCGAAGACATTTTCAAGCTCTGTTCCCTTTATGGTTTTGCTGACGGTAACATCATCTTGGAAATTACTGCCGCCGCGATCGTCTACCTGGACATCGGAGGGCTTGGAAGACTCCTGAGCTTCCTCGGCGGGGGTCGAAGCTGCTTCAACGTCGAGATATCCGAAGTCCCAGATGTCATCGAAGGAGTAGTCGGCGTATGCGCTGTATTCCTCGAACCAACCGCTGTCGCGCAGCAGCTTCCAGTTACTGCCGTGCGAAGGCTCGGCTATTGTACTGAGATCGATCTCGGACAGCTCCTCGAGAAGTGCGGAAAGCTCGTCGAAAAGCTCCTTTGAGAGCTTATTTTTGCGGAAAGCCTCGAGCAGCTTACTTTCGAACAGCTCGGATTCGGCTTCAAGCTCACCGTTCTCCTTTGTCTCCTCGATAAGGGCTTTCAGCTCAGCGAAGAATTCGCTCTGCTCCTCGGCGGTGTAGGTCGCCGAAACGAGATAGCCGTTGGTCTGTGCCGTGAGGTATTCGCTCTGACCGTGAAGCTCACAGATTTCGTCGCGACTCGAAAATTCGGTCGAGGCGGACAGCATGAGCGAGAGAGTCGAATCGGGCGGGATATCTCCGACTGTTACTGAAATACTGCCGTCAAGGCTGCCGGGAAGCTTTATCGTCGCATAGCCGTAAAGCACCTGACATTCGGTCTCGATACCATCGATGCTCCGCTGTTCGGTGGTGACGAATGCGTCATCAAGTCCGACGGTATCGGCAAATTCAGCGAGGCTTGAGCCAAACGGAAGGACAAATTCAAGGTCGATCCGCGCGTTTTCGAAGCTTTCGCCGTTATATGTGTCGGCGGTCAGGCTATAGTCGAAGGTGATCGTATCGCCCTTGCGCACCTGATGTTCGAAGAAGCGTTCGTATTCGCTTTCGACGCGGCTCGAGGTCGGGGTCAGACTGCTTATGTAAGCCTTGTCGCCGTCGAGACGGGGGAATCTGTTTTCGGCGAGACCTTTAATGAAGGCTTCGAGGTCGGTCAGCTTTTCCTCGAACGAAGGCTCGGTCTCGAGTCGGTCAAGCTGCTTTGAAAGCTCGTCACAGCTCGTGCGAACGAAGGAGATGATCGAAGAAAGCTCATCGAGGTAGCCGATCAGACCCTCATTATCTCCGGCGGAATAATATCCTGCCAACTGCTCGGAGATCGATTCCTTTGTCGGAAGGACTTCGAGAAGCTTTTCGAGCTGATTTTCGGAGGTGTCCTCGGACTTTTCTTCATCGAGTCCGCAGATCAGCTCACCGTCCTTGAAGCAAGAGTCGGAGTGCTTGTGAGTCGGCTCGGCTTTGTCGGAGTCTTCGGTGGGGTCTTCGGAGTCGGAGTTCGGATCGGATACGATATCCGATTCAAGCTCCGAGGTATCGATTGAAGCGTTGGTTTCGGTCGAGGTCGATGAATCGCTCGGAGTGCCTGTGGTTTCGGCGGTGGAGGCTTCGTCAGAGTCTGTTGAATTGCTCGGAATGCCTGTGGTTTCGGCGGTAGAGGATTCGACGGAATCTGTTGAATCGCTCGGAACGCCTGTGGTCTCGTCGGTAGAGGATTCGACGGAGTCTGTTGAATCGCTCGGAATGCCTGTGGTCTCGTCGGTAGAGGATTCGACGGAGTCTGTTGAATCGCTCGGAATGCCTGTGGTCTCGTCGGTAGAGGTGTCGTCAGAGTCTGTTGAGTCGCTCGGAACAACTGTGGTATCTACGCTTGAAGTCTCGTCAGAGTCAGTCGAGTCATCGGTCAATGGCGGAGGCTTTTGATCCTCAATGCCCGGTGGCTCGGCAGTATCGGTTTCGAGCGGTGCGGTCGATTCTATTGGACTGCTGTCGCTTGGGATTATAAGCTCATTTTGACCTTCTTCAAGTGTTATTGCCGGAAGGATCAGTGCGTAGGTGGTGCAGAAGACCACGGCGGCGGCGAGGAATACCACGACGCGGTACCAGCGCGATCGCCGTTTATGAGCCTTTGAATATTTATCGGCGTTTTCAAGTACGCCCTTTTGCATTTTTTCGGATCACCTCCTTTTAATTATTGATGATTTTGGGTCGAAGCCGTTACTTGATCTCGCCGAAGGAGGCGAGCGGCCAGACGCGGAAGATTATCCTTCCGACGATCTGCTCCTCGGCTATACAGCCGACCGAGGTATTTCGAGAATCGACCGAGGTCGAGCGTTTGTCGCCCATACAGAAATAGCGGTTGTCTGGAACTTGATAGGGAAGCTCGATATTGCAGTCACCGAGAGCCTTTTCGGTGAGATAGGGCTCCTCGAGCGGGGTGCTGTCAACCGTAACATTGCCCTCCTCGTCGATATCGACCCATTGTCCGGGCAGAGCTATACAGCGTTTTACCAGAACCTTGTTTCCGATGTAAAACGCGACAAGATCGCCCGATTCGAATTTTGAACCCTTAAGGCAGATAACTATATCGCCCTCGGAGAGGGTCGGAGACATCGAAGCTCCGTATATCTGAAGCACCGGCATCAGCACGGTCGCTACAAGCACAGCAAAAGCGGCAGCCACAACGAGGGTATAAACAGTGCTTCGGAGAACCCGATGATAGCGTTTTTTATACTTTACACGTTTGAGCTCTGCCGAAAGCTGTTCTACCGTCGGGAGCGAGGTATCAGGCTTCGTCATCGGAAGAAGCCTCCGGCGGTTCTGCTATTGCCGACTGGATCGCGGCACGAAGCGCGTCGTGATCGTTTAGGATATTTGTTGCCTTTGCAACAACGGTCTTCCAATAGGAATCCGCCTTTGCGCGGAGCTTTTCGCTCGATTCGTTTGCTTTTTTCAGGATATCCTCGGCTTCCCTTTCGGCTTTTTCGCGAAGCTCACGGCATACGGTCTCCTGCTGCTCATTGAGTCGGGCGATATTGTCGAGATACTGCTTTGCCGCACTGTCGGCAGCCGTGAAAACATTGTTAAGCGAGAGCGCAGCCTCGGCGAGCGAGCCTGCGTTTTCCAGGCTTATATTGCGATCCTGAAGCTTTTTTTCGCATTCCTCGAGCTTTGATTTCAGACGCTCGTTTTCCTCGGTCTGTGAGATCAAAAGCTCAAGCAGCTCGGTGCGGCTGAGCTGCTTCAATTCCTTATCTGTCACTTCGCATCTCCTTTTTTGAGATCATGATTGCATGAGAATAAAAACAGGCAGCGGTTTTGTATATCCGTCTGCCGATTGACCCGAGAATCTATAAAAATGCAGCAAAAAATGCGGCTGTAAAGGGCATTTTACGCGCAAAAGGTCAGGTGCAGTGAAACCGAATATGACCTGTTTTTATAATTAGTATAGCACACCTAAACCGAGAAGTCAAGAATCACGCCGTAAAAATATGTAACGAAATGTTACTCCGATTTTTTGAATTGTGAGGTTCGTAAAAAAACAAATTACTTGACATTAAGTTTTTTCCGCGTTGTCAAAAAGTGCTTAGACGAGGTGGATATCGGATAGGCTATTATATAATTATATAATTGTGGGAACAAAAAATCACCTGTCCGATCGAGCTTCGGACAGGTAAAAGGTTATGCAAAGCAGTGTTATATTATTCCTTGTTCGGCTCATATTCCTCGTTTTATCAGGCTCTGAGCGCAAAGTCCGGTGAAAAGTCCCGAGATTATCCCCGAGATCATTAGCGTAGGGAGATATACGAGAACGGCGGGGGTCTTCATAACGAGCAGAGCCGCGGTAATCTGACCGATATTGTGAAATACCGCTCCGCAGGGGCTTGCGAGCCAGAGAGATGAAGCGGGGATGAGCTTTTTCAGCAGAAGCATTCCGCAAAGGCAGCAGACCGCGCCCGAGAAGCTGTAGATGAAGGAGACGACACTTCCGCTGAATATGCTTCCGAGGATTATTCGAACGAGAACGATCAGCCGGACCTCATGCGGGCGGTATTTATAGACCGCGTAGACCGTGACGATGTTGGCAAGTCCGAGCTTTACTCCGGGGATCGGGACGAGGTTCGGTATTTTCAGCTCGACCATAAATATTATGAGTGCGACTGCCGAGAGCAGAGCAAGGCGCGTAAGCTTTTGAAGCTTCATTTGGCTTCCTCCGTGCCGTCAAAGCGGATGATTAGCTTATTCGGAAGACATACGATCGGGGAGGCTTCGTTCTGAAGCTCGCCCATATGCACACAGGTCTGATCGGGGCAGGTAGCCGAGGAGATCGATATTTTGCCGTTTTTGATCAATATTGTGTTTTCAGAGCCGTTTTCGGCGGTTATCGTGAAGCTGCGGTCGAGGCTTTTTGAAAGGTCGAGTCGTTCGATTATCTTGCCGTCTCTGACTATAACGACGAAGCTTCCGGTTGGCTTGAGGTTCAAAAAGGCGAGCGAGGCTGTGCTAATAATGAGGATAGCCGCGAGAACAGCGGCGATTTTAAGGGTTTTACGATCCATGTCTGATTATTTCGACTTGGAGCGAGCTGACATTTGTGTATTGCTCGACAAGTCCTTCGGTGATATATAGCTTGTTTTCATCTGTGACGAAGATCATTTCGAAGCTGTCAAGGGTATTCCAAAGCTCGACCGCTTTTTCGGCTCCGGCGGCAAAGAGTGCGGTCGAGAGTGCATCTGCGGTTATACCCGAGTCTCCGACCACGGTCATTGAAACGACTCCGTTTTCGGACGGATATCCGCTCTTGGGGTCGATTATATGGCAGTAGTGTTTTCCGTCCTCACCGATAAAATAGCGTTCATAGTTTCCCGAGGTTATCACGACCTTGTCGATTATCTCGAGGTGCAGAAGCTCCTTTTCGGGCGAAAAGGGGTCGGCTATCGCTATCTTCCACGGTGTACCATCGGGCTTGGCTCCGACCGTATGGATATTTCCCCCGAGGTTTATCAGAGCCGAGGTCACATTTCCGTTTTTAAGAAGCGCGGCGAGCTTGTCTCCGGTATAGCCCTTTGCGACCGCGCCGAGATCGATCTGCATTCCGTCCTCGAGCGAAACGGTTTTGTCCTCGAGCCTTATTTTAGTGTGATCCACGAGCTTAAGAAGCTCGTGGATCGTATTCTCGTCGGGAATAGTATACTCACCGGTGGTGAAGCCCCACGCAGAGACGAGCGGATATATCGAGATATCGAGTGAGCCGTCGGTAAGCTCGCTGATCTCATTTGCCCGCGCAATGATCCTTGCCGCATCCTCGCAGAGCTCGGTCGGCTCACCGTTTGCGTGGTTCAGGCGGTAGATATCGCTTTCGGGGTTTGTTACCGAGAGGCTTTTTTCGAGTCCCGATATAACGAGCTTTGCCTCATCGAGGAGCTGATCCGCGTTCGGACCGTATGCCTTTACCGTCATGAAGGTATCCATCGCGAAAATATCGGCTGTGGCGAGTATAGGCTTGAGCTCGGCTTCGGTCTGCGAGCAGGAGGTCAAAAGCAGTGCCGAAAGCAGTGCGACAGAGGCGATTTTTTTGATGTCAAGCATCGGCTTTTGCCTTGGCGAGTGCGTTTTCGACCGCCTTCATTATACCCTTTGAGCTGTAGGTCGCGCCCGAGACCGCATCGACCTCGGTTGATTGTTTTGAGATTATCGAGTCGATGACCTTGCTCTCAGCCTGCTCGAAATACCAGAGGTCTTCCTCCTCGGAGCTTGCCGAGATCGAGGTGATCTTATCCTCGGCTATCGTGACCGTGACGGTTATGTCTCCGTCATAGCCGAACGCAGAGGCGGTATAGCTTCCGTCGTTATATAATTTATCGTTTTCGGTGTCTGAGGTATCGACCGCATCGCTTTCATCGGTGTCTTCATCTGATACAGTGTCCTCGACGGCTTCGGTCGTTGTATCAGAGGGGATAGTATCGATATCGTCGGTCTTTTCGGGCTGCATGAGCAGAACGACGATGAGCATTGCACACACTGCCGCCGCAAGACAGACGATTTTTGCGGCAGTCTTATTTGCGGTTTTCTTTTTGGTGACTGCCTTATAGACACGGCAGACGGCGTAGGTAATGAAGACAATGCTGTAGGCGACAACGCTTATTTGATATTCAAGTCGTCCGAGCTTTGCCGAGGGGAGGAAGAGTATCATTACATGAATGTATATCATCGCGTAGAATAGGTATGCGGCACGCTGTATACGCTTCCAGAGCTTTGCCGAGAGCTTTTTTCTGACTGCTTTGATGGAAAGGATGGTCAACGGGAGCATTATGACAAGCATGATCAGCGAGAGCGTTCCGGCGGCGAGCTGAGTCGGCTTCATGCTCTCGGGTGCGGTGAACATACGGACGAAGTAGGTCTTTCCGAAGCCGATATTATGACCGAGGGTGAGGATTGCGGCGAAGATCGAAAGCTCACCGCGTATCGGCATGATAGCCTTCATCGGCGCGGAGCCGTTCGGAAGTGCGCCGAGCCACATTATCATGCACCAAAGCGCGGTCGCAAAGGCACCGCGGCTGAAAAGCTCGACAATGCTTTGGGCTGCCGAGGGAAGCGAACGAAGGTCTATGAAGGTCACTGCGACCGAGATCACTGCCGCCGCGATATAAAATATTGCCGGGTACTTTTTTATCGCCTTTTTACAGAGGAAGGCGAAGAGCGCGGCAAGTATGAGAGAAACAATAAATAACATAGCTGCTCCTTGAATTTTAATTTTATAGCTTTATTTACAGCTCGGACAGCAGCCCATGCCGACGCATGAGATCGAGTGTATATCCGAGCCGTCAAACAGCCGGCATCAAGACCGGAGGAGTCTTCATGCCGGCTGCGGCGTATTTAATTTATCGGATCAGTTTTCCTTTTTCTTGACATAGAGACCGAGAGCTGTCGCACCCGCGAGAACAGCGGCTGTTACGAAGCCGAGAGTGTCTGCGGTCTGGGGAGCGGAGGTTACATCGGACTTTTCTGTCGTCGGCGCGGTGACTGCCTCTGCCTTTTCGGTAAGAGCGGATAGGGTCGAGCCGCTGACCTTTACCTTAAAGCTGAGAGCCTTATTGTAGCCGGTCGCGCTTACGGTGATAGCATACTCACCATCTGTCGCGAAGATCTTAGTGTCTCCGCTGGCTGCCGCGACATCGATGGTGCCGTCCGCACCGATGATCTTGACCGAATGCTTACCCGAAGCGGCATAGGAGTTCTCGCCGACTTTAACGGTCGAGATGTTCTTTACGAAGTTTGAGAAATCCGCATCGGATGCCTTATCCGCCTTTACGAGCTTATTACCCGATACCGAAGCGGGAACCGAATCGGTGGTGAGGGTGAAGGAGGTCGATACATCGGCATACTTGCCAGAGCCGTCGCTCACAACGAGGGTGTATTTTCCGGCAGCGGCGTTTTTGAAGGTGATAGAGCTGTCGGTCACGGTCGCATCGAGACCGTCAACGCTGTACTTCTTGCTGTAATCCTGCGGGAAGCCCGAGAGGGATACCGAGGTCTTGCCTGCCGAAATGTCGGCGTTTTCGACCTTAAGGGTGTTTTCAAACTTTACCGGAACATAGAGCTCGGTCGAAAGGGTATGATAGCCGGAGTCGGTGATGTAGGTGATCTTGGTGATGGTCTGACCGATGATCGACTCATAGTCCTCATACGAGAGCTTATTGCCGTGTCTTTCCTCGGTTACGATACCGGAGGACCATGCGATCTGGTCGCGCCAGATATTTTCGAGGTGGCGCATAGCGTAGGTATCGCCGTTTTTGGTCTCAAGGAGGATACCGAATATACGTCCTACATCAGAGGTGCCGTTTGCGTTATTTACAGCAGCCTCGATGCAGTAGTCGCCGTATGCGGTGGAAGCGGTGATGGTCGCGGTGACTCCGGTTATTTCGGAGGATGCGCCCTTTACTGCGGAGAAGGATACGGTTCCGTCGGATACGGTGACTTCCTTATATGCTGCGGGAGCCGAATCGAGCTTTACGAAGCCGTAGGTGTTGTCTCCGAGAGCGTCGAGGTCTGCCTGAGAGATCGCAACGGGATAAACAACGCCGAGGATGGTTCCGCTGCCGTCGGCGTTTTCGGAATTGTAGGTTCCTGCGGTGAGGTTTTCGTTCTTCCACTTCGATGTGGTCGCGGAGGATACCGCGTCAACATCGGAGGCAACGCCCTCTGCGGCATAGAAAGCGTCATAGGGTATTTGCATCGTGCC
>CAYRKS010000004.1:0-207 GCA_964424855.1 uncultured Lachnospiraceae bacterium | reverse complement strand
CGTATACCACATCAGAGTCTGCCGCTGTGCTTGCAAGCGGAAGTGCGCCGGTGATGAGCGAAGCGCAAAGAATTAACTGCATTGATTTCTTGAGTTCCATTTTGTGATCATAGCTTTCGCACGGCGTTTTGCCCTTTGAAAGCTTCCTTTCTGCTTCCTTTCGAAGCCTTTATTTTTATAAATATTTTCCGTGAGCTATACGAGCAT
>CAYRKS010000003.1:8649-27897 GCA_964424855.1 uncultured Lachnospiraceae bacterium | reverse complement strand
GCGTCTGACCATCGTCTCAACGTGTCCGAGAACCTCGGGGCGTGCTTCGAAGCGGCGGTTTTCGTCCATTACGAGCATTCCCAGCTCATCGCAGGCATCGAGCAGAGCCTTTGTAGGCATATTGTGTGAGCAACGGTAGGCGTTCGTTCCCATGTCCTTGAGACGGCGGATTCTGAAATACTGGATCGAATCGGGAACTGCGACTCCGACTCCGGCGTGATCCTGGTGATTGCAGGTGCCCATTAGCTTTATCGGTCTGCCGTTCAGGAAAAAGCCCTTTTCGGCATCGACGCTGAAGGTTCTGAAGCCGATCTTTGTGCTGTCCTCATCTATGACCTCGCCGCCGCGTAGCAGCTTTACGACTGCGGTGTAAAGCTTCGGATCGTCTATGTCCCAGCGTTCGGGATCGTTCACGCGGATATCATGGCTGATGAGCTGCTTCGAATCGTCCGCACAGCTCGATACCTCGCTCTCGCCCGAGGCTATGAGCTTATCGCCGAAAAATATTTCTGTGCGGATCGAGAAGTCTTCGGGAGCATAGGAGGTGTTTTCAATGGTCGCCTCGCAGGAGACGTTCCAGTCGTTTGCGGTGCTTTCGATGAGCGTGGGTTTAATGAAAATGCCGTCGTGTGCGATGTGGAGCGGCTCCTTGACATAGAGTCTTACATGGCGGTAGATTCCCGCGCCCTCATACCACCAGCCCTCGGTGGTGAGACCGTCTATGTATACCGCGAGCGTGTTTTCACGGCTTCCGAAGAAAGCGCGGTCGGTTATGTCGATATCGGTCGGAGCGTAGGCACTGAAGGAGCGTCCGATCAGCGAGCCGTTGAGATAGAAGCGTGCGGTGACTGCCGTTCCCTCGAACGAGATGAAGATGTGCTTTCCGGCAAATTCCTCGGGGATGAGGAAGGATTTGCGATACCAGGCGTTGCAGCGGGTCTTGTAGCCGTGCGAGATCAGATTCTCGGGCTTGAATTCGGTTTCGGTGAGATAGTCGTGAGGTATATCGACGACTCTCCACGAGCTGTCATCGTAGCCCATATTCGGGATGCCGCGTTCGTTTCCCGCCTTTGAGGAGCTGTAGGAGTCGGAGTGCGAATTTGCTGCGCCGGTCGTATCGTCTCCCGGCATGAAACGCCATTCCTTGTCGAGTAAAAATTCATGTCTCATTTTTAATGATCCCGCTCACTCCGAAAAATCGGGGTGAGCGTTGTCCTTTCTGTGATGATTTTAATTAAAATCGATATAATGCTGTGGCTTAGTTCAACCCGTCCTCGGGGAGCATATTCGAGTTCATAACTATATCGCCGTTTTTGACCTTGACCTCGAATTTCGAATCGTTCGGCAGGTCGGTGACCTCATAGAAGCCGCCGACATCGGTCGAATCGATCCGCACGCTGCCCTTTTCGGTGAAGAGGTCCATATTGATGAATTCGAGATTGTTTCGATAGCCGAAGCGAAAATCTCCGTCCGAAAGCTCGGCGTTCAGACGGGTCGCCGTGGAGGTTATAAGCTCCGAGCGTCCCTTTTCCTGCTTGATGGTGAGACTGTAAATGATGCAGCTGTCGAGGGTCAGCTCGCCGTTACCGACCGAAAGGCTTGCGGTCGAGGCGGTAGTTATGTTTTTGAGGGTCAGGTCTCCGTTTGCTATCGTAATGTTGTAATCCGACGTTGAGGAGTTGTCCGAGATATATACATCTCCGTTTTCGAGCTTGCATTCGAAAATGTTTATCGGCAGCTCATCAGTCACGTAGATATTTATCGTTCGTTCGCGCTCACGGACGTTATAGTAATTCACGAGCGAACGCAGTCCCTTGAAATTGAAGATCAGCGATGCCATGTCGGTGATCTGCGAGAGATCGGAGTTGTTGCTGACCGTGAGGATTCGGTTCGAGCTTGAAAATTCGTACATTCCCTCGGGAAAGTTCACAAGCTCTATGTAGGCTCGGGACGAGCCGCCGATTATGTTCACATCGGCATCCTTTACGTTTATTGAGAGCTTTCCGATCGTGTCTTCATCGTATTCATATTCGAAGACCAGGTCCTCGTCGCTCACTGCGGTACCCGCGAGGATATCTATCCCCTCTGCCGCCGCCTTGCTCTGTCCGATCCTCATGCAGGCGTAGCCGCCGATGCCGAAAAGCAGTGCGACGACAAGAAAAATTATCGATGTCGGTTTCAAAGCTTAGCACACTCCCTTCTGAGAAATCCGAAAAGCACCCTCAGCCTTCGGCAGACATAGCCGAAGAATCTGCCCCAGAGGCGCATGAGCAACGGGAGGAGTCTTATCGCGAAATTGTAGATAAGTATCCCGCCGAACATTGCCACGCTTCCGATAAGGACTCCTAGACCGAGCTCATACAGTCCGACCGGCAGCTGAGAGAAGAGCTGAGATATTCCGTAAATTATCCCGACCAGTGCGAGAGCCGTTCCGACTGCCGCAACTGCAACGAGAGCCGCGATCGAAGCGGCTATGAGGACTGCGAGAGCTGCCCACACTCCGAGAAAAAGACCGAGTCCGACCAGCGCGAGCGGCAGCGTTATCGGCAGGCTCACGGCGCAGAGCACCCAGAAGATCGTGCTGTTTGGCGACGCCTCCTCGTCTATGTATTCGGGCGGACGGTTATCGTACTCCTCCGGCTCATCCTCGAAGACCTCCGGGAGCTGCTCGGGCTTTGAGGAGCTTTGCTCATCCTCACTCTCAAGCTGTGCGAGCTGTGTTTCGTCGGCTTCGGGCTTAGAGCTTTCCTCGGCTTCATCTCTCGATTTTACCCGATCGACCGTGAGCGTTCGCTCGGCGAGACGGTTTATCTCGTCGTAACGCTCGGAGATCTGCTCGGCGATATTGTCGGCAATGCGCTCGACATCGCTCAGAAGCTCACCGTCGGTGTTTTCGCTGTCGCGCACCATTCGGTCGTAGAAGCGGTCAAAGCGTTCGAGATAGGGCGCGATATCATTCTCGGAAATATCTCTCTCGAGGAGAGCGGCATTCAGCCGTTCGAGAAAATCCTGTTTTTCAGTCATCTGCTGTATCACCTTCCTGTATTTTTATTTGGAAAATTTGAAAAGTTTTCAAATTGTGCTTCAAATCCGCCGCAATATGTGATATAATATTCTGTAACGACAGATTTGATCGATAATTCTCCCGATCTGTCCGATGAGCTTTTTGGGAGGTACAAATTACCGTTCCCTTATATTATAACAGAAAAAGGAGCAAATTGCAATATGAGAATGCGAAAAAAAAAGCACGGAGCCGAAAGAATTGAGGCGTGTTCCGACCTTATCATACAAAATACGGCGGTTTCGTATGAAAATATCCCCGAAATTTTCAATAGAGACAAGAATTCCCAAAATCCGCTTTGGCTTGAGATCGGCTGCGGAAAGGGCGATTTTGTCTGCGGAATGGCTGACCGCTATCCCGACAGCGATTTTATCGCGCTTGAACGCATAGCCGATGTTGCTATGCTGGCAATGGAAAAGTGCAAGGCGCACGAGCTTACGAATGTCCGCTTTATCGTCGGAAATGTCGCAAAGCTCTGGGACACCTTTGCCGACGGCTCGGTCGATAGGATATACCTGAACTTTTCCGACCCGTGGCCGAAGGCGGGACACGCAAAGCGGAGATTGACCCACCGCGATTTTCTCACGCAGTACAAGCGTATGCTCAAGCCGGGCGGAGCGATATTCTTCAAGACCGACAACCGCGGACTTTTCGATTTTTCGCTCGATGAATTTCGCGAGTGCGGCTTCAGGCTTGAAAATCTGACCTATGATCTTCACAACAGCGAATACAACGCAGATAACATAGAGACCGAATACGAGCGGAATTTCTCTGCGAAGGGCTTCACTATAAACCGCGTCGAGGCTTGGCTCTGAGCCTATAATATAAGACGGAAATTTGCGGATTTTGTTCCCGATCGGACGGAGTTCACGAAAAAATCCGTCCGATGTCGGGTGAAAGGATTTTTTACGATAAATGCTTAAAAAATACAAAAGCTTTCTGCTTGCTCTGCTCGCTGCGGCGGCTGCCGTGTCGCAGACCTCCTGTGGCTTTATAGTTTTCAATTCCGCAGAGGAGACCACAGGACTTCCCGAGGATACTGCCGAGCTTCCCGAGACCACGACCTCGGTCGAGACCGAGCAGACCGAAACGACCGCACCGCGCGATCTCCGCGCCGAGGCAGCCGAGCGGCTCGAGGAGCTGGAATATCGCAATTTCAGCAAATCGAGCGTTATTATAGCGACGGCGGTCTCGCCCGAGCTTATCTGCCCCTCGGGTGAGACCGACAGCGAGGTGATTGCCGCAAGGACGCTCACCTCAAACGCGGTCGAGGAAAAATTCAACACACGGATAATCGCCAATCCCGTGAGCCGTGAGAGCATACTCGAGGAGGCAAAGGAGGCGTATGCCTCGGATATGTACTATGCCGATCTCATAGCTCTTCCGCAGACGATGGTAGGCTCGTTTTATGCCGCGGGGATACTCATGAACATGAACAGTCTGCCCTTTGCCGATTACTCTCAGCCCTACTATTACGAAAAGCTGAATCGTGCGGCTCTGCTCGGTGACACTCAGCTGGCGATATCGGGCGCGGCATCCTTTGATCCCGACAGCCTTGCCTGCGTGTATTTCAACCGCGACAAGCTCGGGAATGAGCCCTATTCGCTGGTGACCTCGGGCGGATGGACGATTGACAAATATCGTGAGCTTGCGAAGACCTCGTCCTCGATCGACGGAGTTTCGGGACACGGCTCGAGCTTTGACCGCGAGGGCTATATCGATTCGATGATCGCCTCGATGGGACTCGAATATGTCACGAACGTAAGGGGACAGCTCCCGACGCTCGATTACATGAACGATTATTCGATGTCCGCGCGCGCCGAGAGCATAGTCGATAAGCTTTATGACCTGATATTTGCCGATAAGACCTACTCTCAGGGCAGCTCGCTCGGTACGTTTTCGTCCGGAGCTCTCCTGCTGTATACCGGTACGCTCTCATCGACGGCTTCGCTTGCCGATTCGCAGGTGAACTGGGGAATACTTCCCATGCCGAAATTCGATGCGGCTCAGACCGAATACTGCTCGCCGATCTCGGACGACAGCCCGGTATTCTGCGCACTTGCAAATACTCCCAATTCCGAGACCTCGGGACTTATACTCGAGGCTCTGAATTCGGCTTCGTATGAATATGTCGAGGATATATATTTCTCACAGCTGCGCGACCGATATCTGCGCGACAATTCATCGATAAATATGCTCGAGATCATTCTCGAAAATCCCTCATCCGATTTTACCAAAATGACTTCGTCCGGCTTTTCGCAGCTTGCCGCCGCATCCTATGAGGCGGTCAGATCGGCCGTCACTTCATCCTCCTCGCTCGAGTCGATCTATAGACGTTATTCGTCGGCGGCAGAGAAGGAGCTTTCGCGCTCGACGGTGATCTATTGATGGGACGCTATGTTAAGGGAGCGGCTCTCGACAAGGAGAAGCTTTCAAATGCCGAGCTGCCAAGCGGCGAGAGCTATATCCGTTCGCTTCCGGTCGTTCGGCATCTCGATCGGCTCGATTTTGCCGATGTGACCTTTATCGTCGGCGAAAACGGTACCGGAAAATCGACTTTGGTTGAGGCAGTCGCGGTCTGCTGCGGCTTTAATCCCGAGGGCGGATCGAAGAATTTTAATTTTTCGACGAGGCGGTCGCATTCGATGCTTGCCGAATTTCTTACGATAGATCGAACGCTGAAGCGTCCGCGTGACGGTTATTTTCTCCGCGCCGAGAGCTTTTACAATGTTGCGACCGAGCTTGAAAGGCTCGATTCGCAGCCGGCAGCCGCGCCGCTGCTCACCGAGGCATACGGAAACCGTTCGCTTCACGAGATGTCACACGGCGAGAGCTTTTTTGCGCTTATGGCGAACCGCTTTTTCGGAAACGGGCTTTACATCCTCGACGAGCCGGAGGCGGCACTTTCCACCTCGCGGGTGATGGCGATGCTGACGCTGATCAGTGATCTTTGCAAGCGTGATTCGCAGTTTATAATTTCGACCCACTCGCCGATACTTCTCGCATATCCGGGAGCAAGGATATATGAGCTGAGCGAGACTGCGATTTCGGAGGTGTCATATCGCGACACCGGAGCATATCGTGCGATGAAGCAGTTCCTCGATCAGCCCGAGCGAATGGCGCGATATCTCACCGATGACTGAGCAGAGTTTAGAAATTCGACCTGTTTTCGCACTTTTTTGAAATTTTTGAGCAAAAACACCGATACGGATAGCCTCTTTAATTGAAAATAGTTTATAAATCCGCTCACGCCGGGGTTCAAAATGTTGAAAACCGACCAACAGCGGATTTTTTGTGTACTTATGGCACAAAAAATGTTTTTTCGTCGCATTGTGTCAAAGCAATATTGACGAAAAACAGACCTTTTTACCTCTTGACTCGAGACGAAAGTTATGGTATAATTTAGATAGTATTTTTCAAAACCGAAAGGAGAATCTACATGAAAGCTTTATTTATGACCTCTCAGCTCGATAATATAAGCTCGGTTTACACCGAAGCGGCGCGAAAAACGCTCGAAGGTCGCCTCGAAATGCTCGATCCGATAACGAGTGTTGCCGAGCTTGAGCAGCGCGATGATATATCCGAGGTCGAGCTGATATTTTCGACATGGGGAATGCTCACGCTGACAAAGGAACAGATAACAAGCTATCTTCCGCGTCTTAAGGCGGTATTTTACGGTGCGGGAAGCGTTCAGTTTTTCGCTCGACCCTTTCTTGAGCTTGGTATCGAGGTCTTCAGCGCGTGGGCGGCAAACGCCGTTCCGGTCGCCGAATACGCCGTTGCGCAGATAATTCTGGCGAACAAGGGATATTTTCAGCGGTTCCATCGCGGCGGCGAGAGCGGTTGGTCAAATCGCTCGCTTGGCGGATATTACACCGGAAATTTCCAAAACAGTGTCGGACTCATCGGCGCGGGAATGATCGGCTCGCTGGTCGCCGAAATGCTGAAGAGCTATCGGCTTGAGGTCATGGTCTTCGATCCCTTCCTCTCGGATGAGAGAGCGGAGAAGCTCGGTGTGAAAAAGACCTCGCTCGAAGAGATATTTTCAAAATGCACTGTCATTTCGAACCATCTTGCGAACAATCCGCAGACGGTCGGTATGCTCGATCGTCGGTTCTTTGAGCTTATGAAGCCGAACGCGGTGTTTATAAACACCGGGCGCGGTGCGCAGGTCGTTGAGGAGGATCTTTGCGATGCGCTCGAGGCTGAAGAGGCTCGAGTCGCATTACTCGATGTCACCTTCCCGGAGCCGCCGAGACCCGACAGCAGACTTTACACTCTCAAAAATGTATTCCTTTCACCGCATATTGCGGGTTCTCTCGGAAATGAGACGGCACGTATGGGTGACTACATGGTCGAGGAATTTGAGAGCTATATCGAAAAAAGACCGACACGCTGGGGAGTTTCACTGAAGATGCTCGAGACTATGGCATGATTGAAGGCATAAAATTTTTTAAGAAGGGATGCTCGGAAAATGCTTAAAAACGGGATAGTATCCGTGACCTTTCGCGCAATATCGATCGATGAGGTGATAGAGCTTGCCGCCAAGGCATCGCTCTCCTGCATAGAGGTAGGATCGGATGTACACGCGCCGAAGGAGGATATCGCAGAGTGCCGCAGGATCGCGCGTACAGCCGAAGAAAAGGGTATAGATATCGTTTCCTACGGCTCATATTATCGCCTCGGAGAATACGCTTCGCCCGAGGAGGAGTTTAACGGCTACATAGCCGCCGCCGATTCGCTCAGAGCGAAGAATATCAGAATTTGGGCGGGGAACTGCTCAAGTCGAGCGGTGCAGCTCGAGAAAAGGCGTGAGCTGGTCGGCGAGGCAAGGCTCTTGGCGGAGATGGCTAAGGCTCACAAAAAGACGATAAGCTTTGAATATCATCCGGGAACGCTGACCGATCGCGCCGATTCGGCTCGGCGGCTGATCGAGGAAACAGCGTGCGAAAATGTCTCGCTATACTGGCAGCCCGATCAGAGCCTCGAGGTCGAGCAAAATTGCGACGCACTGAAGCTGGTTTTGCCGTATGTCTCGAATCTGCACGTTTTTGCGTGGGATGCGCGCAGCGGCAGCTGTATACGTTATATGCTTTCGGAGCATGAGTCGGCATGGAAAAGATATCTCGATATCCTTTCGTCGGATAGTCGGGAGCATACTCTGCTTATGGAATTTGTAAAGGACGATCGGGTCGAGAATTTTTTGACCGACGCAAGAACACTCAACGAATGGAGAATGAGATATGTTTGATTTTAATTACAACACCCTTGACGATATAAAGCGAGACCTTGAAAAGCTCGGTCTCGAGCTTCCGTTTTCCGAAAACACCTCGGTGCTGGCAAAGGGCTTCGATGTTAGGGGGGAGAATATACACCTTAAAAACGCGGTTGCGATCCATCCTATGGAGGGCTTTGACAGCGACGAAAAGGGCGGTCCTTCCGAGCTTACTCGAAGACGCTATCTCCGTTTTGCCGAGAGCGACGCGGGACTTTATTGGTTCGAGGCGGTCGCTATCTCGAACGAATCGCGCTCGAATTCTCGCCAGCTTTGGATAAACGATGAAAATGTCGATTCCTTCAAGGCTCTCATCTCCGAGCTGCACGAAAGGACGGGCGGTGCGACGATAATTTGTCAGCTCACGCACTCGGGAAGATTTTCGCGTCCGGAAAACAAGCCCGCGCCGATAATCTCCTATCACAATCCGATCCTCAACAAGCCCTTCAATATTCCGCCCGAGCATGAGGTCGTGACCGACGAATATCTCGACTCACTGATACCTCAGTATGTAAAGGCGGCAAAGCTTGCGAAGGAAGCGGGCTTTGACGGCGTTGACATAAAGGCCTGCCACAGATATCTTATGAGCGAGCTGCTTTCGGCGTATACCCGAGAGGGAAAATACGGTGGCTCGTATGAAAACCGCACACGGCTCTATCGCGAGGTCATCGCGGCGGTAAAGCGCGAGGTCGATATCGCGGTCGCGACTCGTCTCGGAGTACATGACGGTATCGGTTATCCCTACGGCTTCGGAGACGACCGAGAGGATCCTTCCAAATTCGATCCGACCGAGGCTCTGAGGCTGATAGGAGATATCCACAGCCTTGGGGTAAATCTCATAAACATAACGATGGGAACGCCCTATTACAATCCGCACGTGAACCGTCCCTACTGCAAGGGCGGCTATGAGCCTCCGGAGCATCCGCTCGTCGGAATCGCGCGTATGCTGAACGGCGCGGCACTTCTGCAAAAGGAATTTCCCGACATAACCTTTATCGGCACCGGCTACACCTTCTTGCGCCGTTTTGCACCCTATCTTGCCGCCGGAGCGGTCGAGAGCGGAATGATCTCGGCAGCTGGCTTCGGGCGAATGGCTTTTGCCTACGAAGACTTTGCAAAGGATCTCATCGCGGGCAGCATGAAGCCCGAAAAATGCTGTCTGACCTGCGGAAAATGTACCGAGCTCATGCGCGCCTTCACAACGACCGGATGCCCGATACGCGACGGGAAGGTATACGCTCCGATCTACAAGTCGGCGTGTATGTGAGCCTGAGCTTTTGATGCGCGAGATATTCGCGGGAGCCTCGACCGAATCACCGTTTTTAATGAAGCGCGGAGAATATTATTATCTGCTCTGGTGCATATACGACGGTCGGAACGGTGCATATGACAGCAGGACCTTTGTTTACGCCGCGAAGGATATCCGCGAGCTCGGACAGCACGCGCCGATAACCATGCTTGATGCTCACGCGCCCGAGATCGCTTTTGACGGCGAGGATTATTATCTCCTCAGCGTGTTTTATCCCGAAAACGGCATATCGGCGGCAAAGCTTGAATTTATCTGAGCAGCCGCTTATATGCTTCGAAATAATATAGAGAAAGGAAGGGCTTTGCGGTATCTGCCGCAAGTCCGAGTTGATAAAATGTCAAGACCAACAGCAATAGTCACAGGAGCATCTCGCGGCATCGGACGCGGAATATCGACGCTTCTCGCCTCAAAGGGCTACAAAATAATCGCGGTCGGAACGCGCGAACCCGACGCGGTATCCGAATACATAGCCGAGCTGAGATCGCTTTCGCCCGATTCGATATACGTTGCCGCCGACATTTCAAAGGCAGAGTGCCGCGAGAGGATATTTGAGGCGGCTGAGCGCGAGGGCGGCTTTGATATCCTCGTGAACAATGCGGGCTGTGCGCCGCTCGTAAGGCAGGATCTGCTCGAAATGACCGAGGAGAGCCTTGACCGTCTGCTCTCGATAAACCTCAAGGGAACATTTTTCATGTGTCAGACGGCGGCGAGACATCTCATCGATCGAAGGAGCGAGCATAACCGAATGATCATCAATATCACTTCGATATCTGCCGAAACCTCGAGCCTCAATCGCGGCGAATATTGCATTTCCAAGGCGGGGCTTTCGATGGTGACTAAGCTCTTTGCGGATAAGCTTGCCGAATACGGTATAAATGTATACGAGCTGCGCCCGGGCATAATCGAGACCGACATGACTTCCTGCGTAAAGGAGAAATACGAGCGTATGATCGACGGCGGACTTCTACCGATAAAGCGCATGGGACAGCCCTCTGACATAGCAAAGGCGGTTTACGCGCTTGCGGAAGGGTATTTTGCTTATACGACCGGAAGTGTTATGAACATCGACGGCGGCTTTACTCTGTCAAGATTATGATCATTTCAAAGCAGGAAATAAAGCCGAGACATATCGAGCTCGGAATAAACGGCGAGAAATTTTCGGCAAAGCGATATCATTTCGATTCGATAGTCGTCGGAAGCGGTGCCGCCGGTCTCAACGCCGCAGATCTTATCGCGCTAGGCGGAGGAAAAGTTGCGGTAGTGACCGAGGGACTGAAAATGGGTACCTCACGCAATACCGGCTCGGACAAGCAGACCTATTACAAGCTCACGCTCTCGGACGGCTCGTCCGATTCGGTAGGGGACATGGCGAGCTCGATCTTTAACGGCGGCTCGACCGACGGAGACCTCGCGCTCTGCGAGGCTGCGGGAAGCACCCGCGCCTTTATGCGTCTGGTGGAGCTGGGCGTTCCGTTCCCATACAACGAATTCGGAGAATTTGTCGGCTATCAAACCGACCACGACACCCGCACACGCGCGACCTCCTGCGGACCCTTGACCTCGAAATATATGACCGAGGCACTCGAACGCTCGGTCATATCTAAGGATATCCCGATATTTGACGGATATCGCGTTATAAAGCTCCTCAAGAACGGTGACAGCGCGTTCGGAATCGCGGCGATCTGCACCGATAAGGAGGAAAACCCATACGGACTTGTACTTTTCACTGCGAAAAGCATTGTATGGGCTTGCGGCGGACCCTCGGCAATATATTCGGCGACCGTTTATCCCGAGAGCCAGACCTGTTCGCACGGAGTTCTGCTTGAGGCGGGAGCCTCGGCGGTCAATGTGACCGAGAGCCAATACGGAATAGCCTCGATAAAATTCCGTTGGAACCTCTCGGGGACATATCAGCAGGTTTTGCCGCGCTATTATTCGACCGATCCCGACGGTGGGAATGAGCGTGAATTTCTCGCGGAAAGCTTTTCCGATCCGAAAAAGCTTTTGACTGCGATATTCCGAAAGGGCTATCAGTGGCCCTTTGACCCGGCAAAGCTCGACCGTGAGTCGGGAAACGAATCCTCGTTCATAGATATTGCGATCTATCGTGAGCGTATGCTGGGACGGCGGGTCTTTATGGATTTTCGAAAAAATCCGTCGGTCATGGGCGAGAGCTTTGATGCTTCAATGCTCGAGGATGAGCCGCTCTCGTATCTCAAAAGCTCGAAGGCTTTGCTCGACACACCGATAGAGCGGCTCAAAAAAATGAATCCGAAGGCGGTCGAGCTTTACAGCTCACACGGTATAGACCTTTGCTCCGAGCCGCTTGAGATCGA
This sequence comes from uncultured Lachnospiraceae bacterium, assembly GCA_964424855.1. GTDB lineage: Bacteria > Bacillota > Clostridia > Oscillospirales > CAG-272 > Flemingiibacterium. The sequence continues at coordinate 15,916 of CAYRKS010000003.1, read as the reverse complement.
CATCTGCGCTCAGCACAACAACGGCGGCTTTGAGGTCGATACCGATTATCGCAGCACATCGCTGAAGGGGCTTTACATAGTCGGCGAGGCGGCGGGAGTTTTCGGTGTGCATCGTCCGGGCGGAAGTGCGCTGAATTCGACTCAGGTCGGAAGCCGCCGTGCCGCCGAGGCGATACTTTCGGCTCTTAGAAGCGATGAAAGCATTGGCGGCGATCCGTGCGCTTTGGAAAAGCTTGAATTTGAGCTTCCGAGGCTCGAGGGCGGACTTGATATCTCTAAAATACTTGAGCTTCGCTGTGTATACGCAAGGCGCATGAGTCGAGTCGGAGCGTTTATCCGCAGAAGCTCCGAGCTTGGTGCGGCTATAGCCGAAACGAAGACTGAGCTCGATTCCTTTGATTCTTATTCGGTCGATTCTCTGCGCGGACTTGTCGAGCTTCTGATAAACCGCGATATTTTGATAACGCAGTATGTATATCTCTCGGCGATACTCGAGTACATAAATTCGGGTGGAAAGAGCAGAGGCTAGTATCTTATCGCAGAGGAGCTGCCAAAGCCCTCGGTCAATGCCGCATGGGCGGCGATAGAGCTTGACCGCGAGAATTTCGACAAGATATCCGAGGTCACATTAAAGGACGGCGAGCTGTGCTTTTCGCGCCGTGCCGTCCGACCGATACCGAGCCGTGACAACTGGTTCGAAAACGTGATGAATCGCTTCAAAAATCGATATATATAACAATCTTGCCGTCTTTTGATATTATTTTGCCTTTTGCTTGAAAAAAAACGGGATTTGTATTATAATCTTATTAAAGGGAGCTTTTGCGCCCGAATATGGAATAAAGAGGAATATGATTATGAAGCTTATTATTTGCAAGGACTATGAAAAAATGTCCGAAAGAGCGGCAATGATGGTTGCCGGAGTGGTCGCGCTAAAGCCCGACTGCACGCTCGGTCTTGCGACCGGCTCGACTCCCGTCGGAATGTACAAGTGCCTCGTTGATATGTATCGCGCGGGTAATCTCGACTTTTCGAAGGTCACCACCTACAATCTCGATGAATATTATCCGATAAAGCCGACCGATGAGCAGAGCTATCGTTATTTTATGGATACCAACCTCTTCGATCATGTCAATATCGACAAGGCAAATACCCATGTCATGAACGGCGAGGCTGACGATCCCGACGCAGAGTGCCGCGAATATGACAAGGCAGTCGAGGCTGCCGGGATCGACATTCAGGTTCTCGGTATCGGACGCAACGGTCACATCGGCTTCAATGAGCCGGCTGATAAGCTCATCGCCGCTACTCATCTCACCGAGCTCACCGCTTCGACTGTCGAGGCAAACTCGCGCTTCTTCGCTTCGCCCGAGGAGGTTCCGCACCACGCACTCACGATGGGTATGGCTTCGATAATGAAGTCTAAGCGTATAGTCATAATGATAAGCGGCAAGGACAAGCACGATGCGCTTTCCGCACTTATCTCGGGAACCATCGATACGAAGGTACCCGCTACCATGCTCAATATGCACTCCGATGTCACGGTCATCTGTGATGAGGCTGCATACAACGGCTGATATTTCGAAAAAAACGAGGCGAGACGGTTTGACCGTCTCGCCTCGTTTATAATTAAAAGAATTAAAGGCTCTCCGAAATACCGTCAAAGCGGTTTTTCGGAGAGCCTTCGGCTTTCATCCACACCGCGAAAGGCGCGATGTGTGGACTTTTTCATTGGTTATTCGGCAATGAATCTGATATAGTCGATGTCCATATGTCCGACTGCGTTGAAGGGGTCGAAGCGGAGGTTCTTTATGATACCGTTCCACTGCGAATGCTTCGTGAGGTCTAATGTGTAGGTTATCCACTCATCACCCGAATCGGTGCCGTTGAGATTTATCTTCAGCGACTTCTTTTCGTCCATCGAGCTTTCCTTGTCGGTGGTGAAGTAGATCGAGATCGCCTGACCCACGCCGGCATACTTGAATCTCACGCGAAGCTCGAGCTTTGTATACTTAGAAGCATCGAGATTTACCGGATCGCTGAGATTTATGATCGGGTCGGTGGAATCGGTCATGGACTCGCAGGCGAGATATCCTCCCGAAGCGGTGAGCTGCATACTGCTCGAGGACCAGCCCTCGGTATCGGCCTCGTTGTTGAACTCCCACTGACCGGGGAGTCGCTCACCGAGTGACTTATAATACTCGTAGTTTTCGGTCTTTATCGAGATGACATTGTTCTCGAAGGAGTATTCGTAGCCGAGTATGTCGCAGAGCTCCTTTATCGGGATGAGCGGGAGAGCGTCAAGCTCATCGATCTTGCAGGGGAGAGTGGTGTCCTTGCCGTCGATCGTGCAGACATCAGAGCCTACGCGATATACGACGGTATGCTCGGTGAAATTGAGCTTGAGCGTTTTGGTCGCTTTGTTCCACTCATGGTAGGAATTGAGCGCGAAATCGATTCCGATAGACGGGTCAAAGGCGATGCAGAGCTGATCAGCCTCGTTATAGGAGGGGCGGAGTCTCTGAGTGAATTCGTTTCCGTCGATGTACATGAGCATAGAGAGCAATGCCGAGGTGTCTTCCTTGAGGAATTCGATCGAGGATACCGTAAAGGTAGAGCCGTTTGTCGAGCAGGGGTCAACACGAAAGGCGGCGAGCTGTCCGGTGAAGCTCTTAAGCTCACTTGCACGGACATAGTAATCGGCAAATTCGTTTTCGCTCGAAGCGGTGAAGGTTCTGCCCTTGGTCTCGTTCCAGGTCTTGTCGGTATTGGTGAGGAAGAACATCTGCATACTGCTGCCCTTTTCGAGCTTCGCTCTTATGCGGATGAAGTCAACCTCATCGAGGTCTATCGCTTCGACCTTGTTTATGACGATCATCGGGTCGGAGGAGGAGGAGGTTCCGGTCACGCCGTCGCTGCTGTAGGAGGACTTTCCGATGTTTCCGAGATAGCCGTCATGCTGTTTGGCAAGATCGATCTTGTAGATAACTTCGAGCTTGTTGTAATCGACCTCCTCCTTATATTCACCGTTGAGACGGAGCAGACGGAGGTACTGCGGGTAGAGGTGATTTATGCGGTAGAGCTGCTCCTCGGTCGGGATGGTGTTGAGCGATTCATCGACCTTTTCGGAGGTGTAAGCCGCGCGGATGGTGTCGATGTAGCCAAAGCCCTTTTCATCGGTCGTCGGCATGATATAGGTGCCTTCGCCGTATTCGTTCCAGGTCGAGAGCATTACGAAATTCTTCTGCCAAGCCTCGGTCGGGTAGGTCGGGAGATACTCGGTCTTTACCCACTCGTGAGCCTCGGCGTAGTCGGGCATTGACATCATCGGGTAGCGAATTCCGTGCCACGGGATGCTGTTGAAGCCGACGCTTATCGTCGGGACGGTGTAGACCGCGCCCTGCTTTGCACTCGAGATTATCGAGGAGGTGTTGGTGCCGACCTGATAGCCGCCGTTGCCCCAGTTGTAGGCATAGCAGCCGTCAAAGCCCATTTCCTTGAGTCCGTTGCTCGACGAGCCGCAGGCGAGATAGATCATTCCGTCAAAGCCGAGCTTTTTGATCTCCTCCTCGAGGTAGTCAAAGGCTGCCTTGACATTTGCGTTTCCGCCCAGACGCGAGGAGAGCTTGCCCGCGCCGAAGACGCAGAGGACGACACGGTTGTCAATGGTTATATGTCTCGGATCCTTGAAGTAGTTTTCGATGAAGTAGGGAACGTAGTTGTTCTTCCACTCGTCCATCGAGTTCGGGCTTCCCGCGTTCTGGCACTCCCAGATGACGCAGAACTTAGCGAGGCTTGAATACTTTGCATTCATAAAGCCGTCGTAAAGATGCTCGGTCGCGGGACGCTGAGCGTTGTTTCCCGAATCCATGTAGATACAGAACGCCTGGAAATCGATGCCGTGCTCGACCAGATATTTGATCTCCCAGTCGGCGGTTTCGGGAAGTCCCTCATCGTAGTAGCCGAGAACGGGGTGAGGATCTTCATAGGGGGATATGCACGACCAGCCGTAGTGTCCGCCGTTTCTCCAGAGCGAGCAGACGTTCATTCCGACGATGTAGCCGTCATCATCCTTCGGAACGACCGGCTCGGGAACATAATCCTCGTGGTCGATGGTTCTGAAGACCTTGAAGTTGTCGAGCGAGACCGTGAGCTTTCCGTTGTTGTTGATCCTGATCTCATCGATCGAGGTGGTGTAGGCTGCCAGCGGAACTGTCGCGACCTCACGTCCGTTCACCTTTACAAGCACTGTCTGTGCGTCGAAGTCGAATTCGAAGCGGAGACGATACCAGAGATTGCCGTAATCGGGGGAGTAGACATTGGTTCCGTTTACATAGAAGCCCTCATCGCCGGTAGTGAATACCGCGATAGGCTCGTTTCCGGAGTTGAGCGAGTAGGATAAGTCATCGATCTTACGGTAGAGATACATAAATTCTGCGACCGCGTTGCCCGAGATCGGATCGAAGCTTCTTGAGGCAGAGCCGTTCTTCGGGACGCTCAGTACACTGCTCGATACCGAGGCGCGGTCTAACGTCCAGCCGAAGGGATGACCGTTGTCGAGATATGCAAAGCTCTCATTGACCGCATAGTTCGCAGTCACCTGTACCGCCGCGGGAGCGATGGTGGTGGTACCGAGCTTTGTCGTTGCAAAGCGGAGATTGTAGACGTTGCAGTCATCGCCGCTCGCGGGCAGGTTGAACATTCCGCAGTCGTTTCCGTTTATGTAGATAGCGGTGCGATAGTTGTCAAGGTCGATTTTTGCGCGGATCTCAAACATCTTCTCAGAGCCGAGCTTTATAAGCTCGGTGTAGCTTCCGTCGCTGTTCAGATAGCTCCAGGTATTGTCCTTGACCATGAGCTGCCATACGGAAGCATCGGCTTCGTTACGGAATTCGATATACGCTCCGTCCTTTCCGTTGACCGAAACCTTGGTGTAAAGCTCAAGGATACCCGTTGAGGTTTTGTTGAGATGACGTATGAGCGCGGTTCCGGCATTCGTTGAGATATCCGAGAGCGAGCCGTAGCTGTTGAATAGCGACTTCCTCGGAACTCCGCCGCGGTTGTCGAGCGTCCAACCGGAGGCTATGCCCTCCTTGGTTGCGTTCCAGCCCGAGTTGAGAACGAGAGCATATGCGTCATCCTCGGATATCCTGTCAAGCTCGCAGATGAGCGGCTCTTTTTCACCGATAAGACGGAGATAAAGCTCTGCCGCCTCGGTTGCGGTCAGCTTCGAGCCTGGAAGGAAGAAGCCTCTGCCGTCAACTCCGAGAGTTATTCCCGAGTTATAAAGCTCAAGCACCGCGTCGTTGTAGTCGGTACCCACAGTGTCGGGGATAGTCTCGATGCTGTTTACGGTCGGAAGCTCGGCTGCGGCTGCGATAAGCTCTGCGACCTCATACTTGAGTATCGGACGCTCGGGATCGTCTGGAAGCTCGCTTATGAGCGAATTCTTCTTTGCGTAGTCGAAATATGACTCGTACCATTCTCCGCTCGACTTCGGCACCTCGGCGGAGTTGAGCTTTGCGTGCGCACGTGCGGTAAGCATGACCGCCTCGGCGTAGGTGAGCGCACGGTCGGACTCGAGAGCTGCACCCTCGCCGACAAGACCCAGCTCATAGAGCGGCTTCAGGGTCTCGTTTTCGCCGGTGAATTCAGCCGGCTTTGTTGATGAACAAGCTGTTGACATCATTATACCTCCAAGCAGCAGTGCCGTCAGTATCGGCACAGTAGTTTTTTTCATTATCGTCCCTCCTGAATCACTTGGTATGTATAAATTATACACTACATATTTTCATTTGTCAATAGCTTTTTCGAAATTCACTTCCGAACTTGAAAAAAATCTGGCAAATTTTATGTTCAAACAATCCGAGGTCGCGACACAATGGCAGATTTTATGGCAAAAATCTTTTGTACAAAATGCTACCGTTTTGCAAAAAACCGCGTATAAAAAATTTACATTTGAATTTTTGTAAAATGCGCTATACTACTTGACAAACCGGGGGGGGGGATGATATAATAAAATGTGTATATTTACTATATACTCGAATTTATGTATGGAGGTACATACCATGAAAAGAAAAATATCATTCTTATTGGCTCTTTTAACTGTTTTCTCGACAGCGGCGATCTCGTGCGGCGATGACAGCAGCGATAAGGGCGGAAAGGATACCACCGCGCCCGAAGAAACGACTGCCGAATTATCCACGGCTGATTTTGTGGGCTTCCCAAGCGAAAACAACGGAAACCTCACCTTCAATGTCCTCATAAACTCTCACAAAGCCTATGAGTACGATTCCGAGGAATCTGCCGGAGACATTGTAAGCGATGCTGTCTACAACAAGAATACCGCGGTTGAGGATTACCTTGGCATCAAGTTTAATTTTAACCAAATAGACGGTAACTGGAACGAGCGCGACACCTTCAATGGCGCGATCCGCAACGATGTCATGTCCGAATCCCGCGAGATCGACCTCGTTTCGAGCTCGACCGTAATCACCATGCCTCTTGCCGCAGAGGGCTTATTCGTTGAAGGAAACGATCTGACCTACTGCGATTTCGATCATCCGTGGTGGATCGCGAATATGTACGATCGCTTCTCCTGCGCCGGCAAGCTCTACGGCTTCATCGGTGACGGCTCGCTCTCGCTTTACAAGGATATGACGGTCATATTCTTCAACAAGCGCATCTGGGAAAACTACAAGGCTCCCGATCCGTATGAGCTGGTAAGAAACAACGAATGGACTCTCGACAAGTTCATCGAGCTTTGCTCGGGTATGTCGGATGACCTCAACGGCGACGGAAAGCTTGATGATACCGATCAGCTCACCTTCCTCGGCGAGTATGTTCCCTGCGGAACCTTCCAGACCTCGCTTCAGCTTGATGTCGTCAAGATCGGAAGTGACGGTATGCCCGAATATCTCGGTCTCACCGAAAAGTTCATCTCGGCATTCGAAAAGCTCCAGACCTTCCATTCTCAGGAGGGCGTTCTCCGCAATAATACCATAGATGATGCGACCTACAAAACGATGACTACCTTCGCGGACGGAAATGTTGCTACCATGTGTAACTTCCTCTATTCGACCGAATATCTCCGCAACATGAAGGATGACTACGGAATCGTTCCCATGCCCAAGTACGACGAGAATCAGGAGAACTATGTATCTCAGCTCGGTACCTCGACCACGATGTTCTTCGTCCCCGTCACAACTCAGGACGTTGAGCTTACCTCCAAGGTCATGGAAGCACTCGCTTACTATACCAACCAGATGGT
>CAYRKS010000003.1:0-8639 GCA_964424855.1 uncultured Lachnospiraceae bacterium | reverse complement strand
GAAGTATTATGAGGTCGCACTCAAGGAAAAGCATGCGCGTGACACCGACATCGCCGAAATGCTCGACATAATCCGTTCGGGCGCGGCATTTGACTTCCTCTTTGTATACGGAACCGCACTTGAAGGTGCTCCCAATAGCTACTTCAGATTCTATGACACCAATACCAGCGACCTTGCGTCCAAGTTCGCAGAGAACGAGAACAAGTTCAAGGCATCACTCGAAAAGATGATCGAGAATTATACAAATCTCGAAAGCTGAAGCATATTGTGAGGTAACAGCTCGATCAACAAAGAGTATCTATGCGAAAAGAATTTTTGCGATACATCGAAGACAGACAAAATGATCTTCGCATAGACAGCTTTGGATAAGAGCATAAAAACAGACATTGAAAAGCCTCCCATGGCAGTTATTTATATTCTGCCATGGGAGGTTTTTATTGCTTTTCGGAGAATCGATCCGAGGCATTCGAGCTTTTAGATGCTTTTATTTGGATCGCTCGAATTTGAAGGGACTGACTGCGTTTGAAAAATAAAGCCGATAGGAACAAAGATCATTCCTTGTGTATAGCTGCGCGGTATTCGCTCGGAGTCGTTCCGATAATGCTTCGGAATACTTTGGAAAAATATATCGGCGATGACCAACCGCAGTCCTGGCTGATGCTCGAAATACTGTTGTCGGTCGAGCGCAGCAGCTCGGCGGCGTTTTCGATGCGAACGGTCGTTCTGAGCTTTACGGGAGATGTTCCAAGCTCCTCGTCAAATAGATGTGAAAGGCGCGAGGGACTGATATTACAGTGCGCGGCAAGCTCGTTTATCGTGAAATCCTCGCTGAAATGCTTTTCTATGTAGTCAACGGCGGTGTTTATCGTCTGGTTCGGCTTCCGTGACGGTGAGGTCTCGAGGTAGGGAAGGATATCCGCAAAAAGCGAATAATAAAGTCCGATCGCACGGACCTTGTCGGAATGCAGTGTGGAATCGAGAAGTGTGATGATTTCCTCGATCCGAGAGAGTGTGGCATTATTCGACAGCTCGGATATCGCCTGCATGGAGTAGGAATGCGGGGACTCGGGATAGTTGTTTATTATATGTATAAGGCAGAATTCGATCGGACTTCCATTTGTCGAATGCCAGATCGTCGTGCAGCGCGCACTCTCGGGAATGTAAAAAAGCGAGCCCTGCGGAACGCTCAGTGCCGTGCCGAAGGAGCGCAGCTCGCAGCTTCCCGATATGGCAAAGCCGAGCGCGGCATTTGCGAAAAATCCAGGCTCATAGCAGCTTTGTGCGTCGCAGTGATATTTTTTAACGGTCAGCCGCTTCATGCACAGCGACTTTGTATAGACCCTTTCGGTGATCATTCGATTTCTCCATTTCAGCAGAAAAGTTTTATTTATTGACATTATACCATATTTACAAGCCTTTGTCAATATGGTATAATTATATAAGGGGAGATTTTTTCTTCTCCGAAATGCAGTATTATCAAAAAAGCTTTAGAGGTCGAGCTTGACTGCTCGAGCCTTGCGAGCCGATCACGAAAGGAATGGTATAAAATGAAGGCAATACTTGTAAACCCCGATAAATCCCTCGTTTGGACCGATGTCCCGAACCCGGTCGTCGGCGATGAGGATGTCCTTGTAGAGATCCACTGTGCCGCACTCAATCGTGCCGATCTCATGCAGCGCGACGGCGATTATCCGCCCCCTCCCGGCTGCCCCGATTGGATGGGTCTTGAGATCTCGGGCGTTATCGTCGAGATCGGAAAGGTCGCTGCCGAAAAGTCTGACTGGAAGATAGGCGATGAGGTCTGCGCTCTGCTCGGCGGCGGCGGTTATGCCGAATATGTAAACGTAAAGTACGATATGCTCATGCCCGTACCGAAGGGCAGAAGCCTTGTCGAGGCTGCCGCAATGCCCGAGGCATACGCTACCGCATATCTCAACCTCTTCATCGAGGGCAAGGCTAAGGCGGGCGATACCCTCCTTATGAACGCGGGCGCATCCGGTCTCGCATCGGTCGTTATCCCGATGGCAAAGGCATTCGGTCTCAGAGTCATCACGACCGTTCTCGATGACGAAAAGGCAGAGCAGGTAAAGGCTACCGGCGCGGATATCATCGTAAATACCTCCAAGGAGAGCATCCACGATGTTCTCAAGGCTCAGCTTGAGGCGGGAACTCCGGTCGATATCGCTATCGACTGCCTCGGCGGTGATTACATGGGCGAATGCCTCCAGTATCTCTCGCACGGTGCAAGATGGATCATGATCGCCGCACTTGCGGGACGCTTCACCGAGATCGATCTCAAGAACATCTATGTCCGCAATGTCCGTGTGATCGGCTCGACCCTTCGTTCGCGCACTCCCGAATTTAAGGCAGAGCTGCTTAAAATGCTGGTTGACAACGTATGGTGCAAGGTCGAAGAGGGTCTCATGAAGCCCTCTATCTACAAGGTGCTTCCGATCCAGCAGGCGGAGGAGGCTCACGCCATCCTTCAGCGCGGCGAGAATGTCGGTAAGGTCGTTCTCACCGTAAAATAATCGAGAGCAAAAATATCTCAAGTACAAAAAAGCCCCGATCTATGGTATATCCATAGGTCGGGGCTTTAGCTTATTCGACTCTTTTCGATTGTCAGTCTGCGAGACGCTTTTCAAGCTCGTTTGCACACTTGTCGAGATATTCGGCATCGAGAAGCTCGATCATTCCCTTGTCGCAGAGAGCCGCGAGTCTGGGATCGATCGGAATGCGTGCGAGAATGTCGTAGCCGAAGCGGTCTGCGACCTCCGAGATGTGGCTCTCGCCGTAGATGTTGTACTCCTTGCCGCAGTCGGGACATTTGAAGTAGGACATATTTTCGACCAGACCGAGAACGGGGATGTTCATCATCTGTGCCATGTTTGCAGCCTTTGCAACGATCATCGATACAAGCTCCTGGGGACTCGTGACGATGATTATGCCATCGAGCGGGATCGACTGGAATACAGTGAGCGGCACATCTCCGGTTCCGGGAGGCATATCGACGAACATATAGTCAACGTCGTTCCAGATAACATCGGTCCAGAACTGCTTGACCGTTCCCGCGATAACGGGACCTCTCCAGACAACCGGCGAGGTTTCATCGGGAAGAAGAAGGTTTACGCTCATCATTTTAACGCCGGTCTTGGACTCGAGCGGATAAATGCCGCCCATGCCGTCTCCGACCACCTCGCCGGAAACACCGAATGCCTTCGGGATGGAGGGACCGGTAACGTCCGCATCGAGGATCGAAACGCTGTAGCCCTTGCGGTTCATGAGAACTGCGAGCATGGAGGTGACGATGGACTTTCCGACTCCGCCCTTTCCGCTGACGACACCGATGACCTTCTTTATGTGCGAAAGCTTGTGGGGCTGTTCGATAAGGCTCTGCTTTTCACCGCTTCGAGACGAGCAGTTAGCCGAGCAGCTTGAGCAGTCGTGAGTACACTCGGACTCCGGCTTCTCAGAATCATCATATATCATTTTTTGGATGATCTCCTTTCTTTGATTATACTTATATTATATACCATTTTTGTCAATATTTCAAGTCTTTTTTGAGTTTAATATATTTTTTACGGTTTATCAAAATAAATCGGCTGAAAAGGGCGGTGATTTGTGGTATAATATACAAGATTATCAAACCAAAAAATTCCTTTTAACGAGGTGATCATTATTATGGATAAGCTGCGCCGCTTTTTTGACGGACGCTTCGGAATGGATGAGCTGGGAACTGCGATAATAATCGTTTCGATGCTCTTTGCTCTTGCCGGAAATATCTCCGGTTCGTTTTTTGTTCAGATACCGACCTATCTTCTCATTGCTTGGGAGATAGTGCGCTATATGTCACGAAATATTTCGGCGAGACGGCATGAAAACGAGGTGTTCAAAAAATATGCCGCAAAGCTCGACAAACGGCTCGTAAAGCCGATAGTCAAGTGGTTCAAGCTTCAAAAGAATCGTTTTCGCGACCGCAAGACCCACAAATATTTTTCCTGTCCCGACTGCAAGAGCGCACTGCGCGTTCCGAAGGGCAGGGGAGAGATAACGATAACCTGTCCGGTCTGCGGAAAAAAGCTCGATCGAAGGACCTGACGCTGTTGAAAAAATAGGGAGACAAGGAATCTCTCCCTATTTTTTAATGTGTATCGGCGGGATTTTGAGGCTTGAAATTGTGTCCGATAAATAAATTTTCAAGAAGCTCTTGTAAAATCGGGAAAAATGTGCTACAATGAGTACGGTAAGCCGCGCTTTTGAGGCGGCGAAGGATGATAAATATTATAATATCGGCGGATGCGCCGTGATTTTTAGGAGAAAATGATCTGTGATGGAAAAATATCTTGAATGCGGAAAAATAATAAACACGCACGGAGTAAAGGGTGCGGTAAAGATCGAGGCGTGGTGCGACTCGCCCGAGGTCCTATGCTCACTTGAAAAGGTATATTATCTTAAAAAGGAGGAATATATCCCGCTCAAGCTCACCAAGGCATCGGTACACAAGGGCTGTGCGCTCGTTTATTTCGAGGGGATAGATACCATGGAGGCGGCTCAGCTGCTCAAAAATCGCGTTGTTTATGCCGACCGCGATGACATTGAAATCGGCGACGACCGCGTATTTGTCGCCGACATAATCGGTCTCGAGGTATTTGACGAGAGGAGCGGAGAAAGGCTCGGAGTTCTCGCGGATGTGATCGAAAGCCCGGCTTCGGATATTTTTGCGGTCAAGACCGCCTCGGGCGAGGTGCTTGTACCGGCGGTCGATGAATTTATCGGGCATATAGACGAGAGCGGAGTATATCTCTGCCCGATCTCGGGAATGTTTGACGGTCGCGAAGAGCTTATTGAGATAACGGAAGAGGACGATAATGAGATTTGACATAATGACCCTTTTCCCCGAAATGGTCGATACGGTGCTTTCTACCAGCATAATCGGAAGGGCAAAGGCTGCGGGCTATGTTGAGATATATTCGCATAACATACGAAGCTATTCAAAGGACAAGCACCACAGAGTTGATGATTCGCCCTACGGCGGAGGAATGGGAATGCTGATGAGTCCGGTACCGATATACGATTGCTATCGTGCGATAGTTGATTCTCAGCGCGAGAGCGATGAGGCACTCGGACGCGAGGTTAAACGCCGCGTCATATATATGTCTCCGCGCGGAAAGGTACTGACTCAGCGAAAGGCGTATGAGCTGACCGAATATGACAATCTTATACTGCTATGCGGTCATTATGAGGGAGTCGATGAGCGGATAATCGAGGAGATCGTCGATGAGGAGCTGTCCATCGGAGATTATGTTCTCACGGGAGGAGAGCTTCCCGCCTGCATACTCACCGACTGTGTTTCGCGTATGCTCGAGGGTGTTTTGGCAAACGAGGACTGCTGGCGCGGAGAGAGCATTGCCTCCGGTATGCTCGAATATCCGCAGTACACCCGTCCGATAGATTTCATGGGACGCAAGGTTCCCGAGGTGCTTTTGTCGGGACATCATGCGAACATCGAACGCTGGCGGCGCGAGGAAGCGGTGAAAAAAACACTCGAGCTTCGCCCCGAGCTGCTCGGCGGCAGCGGAGTCGGACTCGATCGCCCTTCTCAGACCGACGAAAAAAACTCCGAGGCGGATAAAAAATCATGAGAAACGGGAACAAATCCACCGAAAAAAGCGTCAAAACAATTGCGCTGATGATGGGAGCGACGGTGATCGCGAAGCTGCTCGGAATGCTTAGGAGCGTGCTTCAGGCAAACGCCTATGGAACTACCCCCGAGGCGAACGCCTTCACGGCGGCATCAAAGCTTCCGCTGACCTTTTTCGATCTGCTCCTTGCGGCGGCGGTGCTGGGCTGCTTTATCCCGGCATACAACTCATTCGCGGGCAGAGACGATGAGCGCGAACGCGCGGACGATTTCGCGGCGGCGTTTTTGACCTTTATTTGCTCCGCCTGCGGGATACTTGCGGTAGCGGGTATGCTGCTTGCAAGACCGCTGCTGTCGCTTATCGCGCCGAATCTCGATTCGGCGACACTTGAGCTTGCTGTGACGCTGACGCGGATAATGTTTCCGCTCGTGATATTCACCGGCTCGGCTTATACTCTGGTCGGAGTATTGCAGTCGAAGGGTTCGTTTATAGCTCCCGCAATGATCAGTGCCATATCGAACGCCGGAGTTGTTTTGTATCTTTTGGTTTTCAACGGTATGCTCGGAGAGCGCGGGATATACGGACTTGCCTTTGCATATATGCTCTCGTGGCTCATTCAGCTCTTGACACTCATAGCTCCGCTCAAAAGGCTCGGCTTCAGGCTAAGGCTCGGAAAAAATCTCAAGGATCCCGCGCTGATAAAGGCTCTTAAGACCGCGCCGCCGATAATGATCGGCTCATGGCTGGCACCTGCGGGAACGCTCCTCGGACAATTTTTCGCGGCGCGTGTCGGCATCGCGGGCGCGACGACCGATTTTGATTATGCAAACAATGTTTACATTATAATCGCGGGAACGCTAACCTACAGCATATGCAACTACACCTTCCCGAAGATATCAAAGATGTCCGCCTCGGGCGACAGTGAGGGCTTTGCCGAGACGGTTCGCTCGGGACTCAGATCGGCACTGCTCATCGTAATACCGATAATGTCGGCGGCGTTCGTGCTTGCGGGAGAGGGCGTTTCGATACTCTATCTGCGCGGTAAATTCACCGCTCGGGACGCGGCGAACACTACCGCCGCGCTGCTGCCGATACTCGCGGCAATGCCCTTTTTCGGGATAACCGAGCTTTTTTCGCGGATGTTTTATTCGCGCGGTGAGGTAAAGCTACCGATGCTCGCCGCAATAGTCGGCATAGTCTCCAATGCGCTCTGCGGAGCGGCTCTTGTCGGACTCGGGCTTTTCGGGATAAGTGCGGTCGGTATCGCGAACGCGGTGGGGCAGATCGCCTCGGCACTCGTTTTGCTGATTTCGGCGGTAAAGCACATACCCGGGCTTATCGATCGAAAGCTCGTGATCGATATAATAAAGCTTATCATCGGCGGAGTCATCGTATTTGCGATATGTGCCGCGATGAAGCTTATCGTCGGCTCGGAGCCCTTCAGCTCGTCTTTCATCACCAACACCGTAAAGGCGGTCGTGATATTCCTTCCGTCAGCTCTTGTCTATCTTGCATATTCAAGGCTCGTGAAGCTGCTTTGAGCTGAAAATGACTGAAATAAAATCTCCGTTTTGTGAGAGAAAGGAATGGTCGTAAATTTTGGACAGTAAAAAAAAGAGGCTTTCGGTCGGAGAAGCCGCCGCGGGACGGCAGACTCTCAGACGGCTGCTGGCTTCCTCGGTGATAATCACCTTTCTGCTTAATATCGCCTCGGCGATATACAAACGCCTTTCGAGCGGCATTTTCGGCGGGATCTTCACCGCCTATGACCGCGAATGCGAAAAGGTCTCGGAAAGTGCATCGGCAGGAATTTTTGCAAGGCTCGACCTTGACAATCGGATATGGCATCCGCTAAAGCAGAGGCTTGCGAGGTGCTTTGAGGAGAGCATGATTCTCTCATGGGTTCGAACGCTCAGTCGAAGACTGCTCGCGTGTCAGGTGAGGGTGTACGGTTTGTTTCTCTTTTCCTTCGCGCTTTACGGTGCGCTGGTCTATGTTTTCAAGACCTTTTTCGTCATGCGCGGCGCGGTAGAGATAGATATCGGACTTATCGTCACACTTGTCATGATGGTGATCGCCTCGGTCGGACTTATATCGGCTCGATCTACGCTTGCAAGCGCACTGCTCGGAAGCTCGGTCGCCTGCTTCTTCCTCTTTAAGGTGGTAGGACTGCGGCGCGAGACGCTCGAAAGCGTCGGAGAGAGCGAGGGACGCTTCAACGTCGCCTTTGTCGCCGGACTTGTTTTCGGCGCGGCTTCCTATGCGATAAGCCCGGTCTGGCTGCTAATCGCGATCGGCGGAGTTATCGCGGCGTATCTCGTCCTGATAAGCCCCGAATTCGGAGCCTTGGCGATATTGACGTTGCTGCCCTTTGCGCCCACAATGGTTCTGGTTGCCGCTGTGCTTTATACCTCGCTTTGCCTCCTTTTGAAGGTGATCTGCGGGAAGCGCTCGATAAGGCTCGAGCTTCTCGACCGCATAGCTTTGGTATTCATGATACTGATGATCTTCGGCGGTCTGGTCGCGCTTTCCGGCGGAAGCCTGAAGCCTATGCTCGTTTATGTTGCGTTCATGCTCGGGTATTTCCTGATGGTCAATCTTATCCGCTCACGCGAATGGGTCATACGCTGTGTTTTCGGTACGGTGATATCCTGCACGATAGTCTCGTGCTACGGAATACTTCAAAACTTCTTCGGGCTTGCCGAGACCACCTGGCAGGATGCGGATATGTTCAGCTCGATAAAGGGACGAGTCGTCTCGACCTTTGAAAACCCAAACGTACTCGCAGAATATCTCATAATGGTACTGCCGCTTATTTTGGCGGTGTTCATCGTGACGAAATCGCTCAAGGGAAGGGTGTTCATCCTGCTTTGCGGTGCGCTTTCGTGCGGCTGTCTTATCTATACCTGGTCGCGCGGAGCGTGGCTCGGCTTTATGCTCGGAGTGATCATTTTCATGCTCATGTATTCCAAAAAGACGCTTGCCGCAATGCTGTTT
>CAYRKS010000002.1:0-31976 GCA_964424855.1 uncultured Lachnospiraceae bacterium | reverse complement strand
TGGTGCGAGAGACGGGACTTGAACCCGTATGGTGAACCACACGCACCTCAAACGTGCGCGTCTGCCAATTCCGCCACTCTCGCATATTTATTGTCTTGAGGCTTCGTTCCTCTCAACGTATAATATTATACCACATTTCGAAGGATTTGTCAAGGGATTTTTCGAATTTTTTCGCATTTCGACGAAATCAACTACGGATTGGCATTTTCGAATAACCGTTTGTACAATCTCACGAACTTTGAGAAATTTCCGAAAACTATTGCAAAATTCGCTCGGATGTGATATAATTATCTTAGAGTTCAGAATATCTGCACAAGTAGATCCGAATTCGACTGCCAAACACGGATTTCATGTGAAATATGCCGATATTATCAGTGCATTTTTCGCGGAAAGACGGCGGATTTTACAGCGAGATGCGGCTACGCCGAGAAGTCGGTTCTGCTTTGCGAAACCAAGCTCGGTCGAGCCGAAAGGCACCAAAGGGGAGCAGCTTTGACTGCAAATTATTTACGAAAGGATTGATTTGTTAATGGACAACGAGCTTTCGACAAGCAAACGCTATTATTGGCTGAAGTTGAGGGACAATTTCTTCAACGAGCTGAGTGTGATCGCGCTTCGCAAGATGAAAAACGGCGACACGATTTGTGTGATATTCCTAAAAATGCTGCTGATCTCACTCAATTCTGACGGTGTTTTCGACTATCGCGGGATCGGTTTAACGGTCGATGAGGAAATCGCGCTGGCGATCGGAGAAAGCTCCGAGATGACGGCGAGCTGCATCGCCGCGCTGATAGATTTCGGCATCGCGGAAAGGATAAACGGTGACGGACTGCGGCTGAAGGTGGCGGCGGACTTCGTGGGAGCGGAATGCTTCTCCGCCAAACGAATGCGTGATATGCGCAGACGAAATAGCGAGAATACACAAAGTGATCCGAAAGAATCTAAAGCGAATGAGCATAAAGACACAAACCACGACTGTACAACGTCACATTGTGACGAAGAGAAAAGAGAAAACAGAGAAGATACAGAGACAGAGAAAGAGAGGAGAGAAGAGCGTGAGGGTCGCCCTGCGGGCTTCGCGCGCCCGACACTCGACGAGGTGAGAGCCTATTGCGTCGAAAGGAAAAATCAGGTAGACCCCGAAAAGTGGCTCGATTACTACACGGCGAACGGCTTTCGAGTCGGAAAGTCGAAAATGGTCGATTGGCGCGCCGCCGTTCGGCAATGGGAGCGCAACGGCTACGATCTGCCGCGCACAGTCACGACACCTGTCACGCAGGTAGAAACACCGCCGCAAAATTACGCGAACGGTTGGTAAATTCGGTATTTTGCTGATTTTTTCGGCATAAATAACAAAGCATTTTGAATGCTTAGGGGGTAATATTATGTCATTTAACAACTCAAATTTGATAATCGAGCCGGGCGAGCAGTCCTACGAGCGCGGCAGACGCGCGGTGATCCGCAGAATGCGGCGCGAATCGGGAATGGGCGAACGCTATTCGAACTATCGCCTGAGCGATTTTCGTCCATATGAGTCACAGGTCGCGGCGTACAAGGCGGCGAGCGAGTTTTGCGAGGACTATCTCGCGGGGAAAAATCGCGGCGAGGGACTGCTTTTTGCGGGAAATTGCGGCAGCGGAAAGACGATGCTGGCGGCTTCGGTGGCGGGCGAAATACTCGAGCGGGTCGAGCTTGACGAGCTTAGGGTCGGCTGGGCGGGGATGCTCGGGGTCGATCAATGGAACAATAAGGATGATCAGGTAAGATTTGTCAATGTTGTAGAGCTTTTGGAGCGGCTTCGCTGCTCGTTCGATCGGGTCGAGGAGGGATCCGCGCGAACGATTTTGGAACGGTACGAGACGATCCCGTTGCTGATTTTGGACGATCTCGGGGCGGAGCGCGTGACCGGTTGGTCGGCGGAGCGGCTTTATGAGCTGATAAATTACCGTTACATGGAAGTTCTGCCAATGATTGTCACGACGAACTGCACGGCGGACGAGCTTCGGACGCGGCTCGGCGACCGAATTTTCGATCGGATCAAATCGATGTGCCGCTACACGCCGCTGACGGCGAGCGAATCGCTAAGGGGGAGGGGGTGAATACGGGTGAGTATCTCGCGGGGAATACCCGGGGGAATGTGACGTGCGGAAGGTCAAAATAGCGCAATATGTGCGGTGCAGAGCGTGGCGCGACAATCCGAAGCCGGTTTGAACGCGAAATCTTCGCGGCAAAAAGCTATCGAAAATCGATGAGCATCAATGCCGATCGAGGTAATGAGCAAGAGAAAATATTTTGAGAATTTTTGCGAAAAGCCCTTGACAAATCGGCGAAAACGTGGTATCATATATGTAACAATAGTTTTCACACGAAAGGAATACCATAAAATGGCAGAAGATATCAACAAGGATTATTTTGAGGACGAGGAGACCTACACGCTGACCGACGAAAACGGCGTTGAGAGCGAGTTCAAGTTGCTCGGCACCTGTCAGATCGAGAACAACGAATATTACGCGCTGATCCCCGTCGAGGATGCGGATGCGGACGAGGCGGAGTTTGTGATCCTCAAGCTCGAGAAGGACGAAAACGGCGAGGATGTGCTGGTCACGATCGATGACGACGAGGAATTCGACCGTGTTGCCGACATTTTCCAGGACAATCTCTTCGACGAGGTCGATTACGACGGCGAGGGTAAGTAAGCGGTTTCCACCAGATTCCATCGAAAAAAGTTGAAAAAAATTAGCGAAAGTACTTGACTTTTTCGAAGAAATGTGATATAATATAGTCAAGCAAGAGGCGAGAGCCTCGGTCGCGATCCCTGCTTAGTGCGTGATAGTTCGGGTATTGGGACCCACATTAGAATAAATGGAGTCCTGCTTCAACTGACGGGATGCAGACCTCCCGACCGTTTCCTGATTGTAGGTTTGACCTTGCACGAGCGGCACGGATGTTGGGAGCACGAAGCTGTTGAGGGGACACCAGCCTTGCATGAGCAGGGTTTTCTAATCTCGGATTCACACGGCTCGGCGGGGGTCATTAAAGCTTACTTCATATGATCTTGTCGCTTGGACAAGCGTTTGACCGTCTCCGAAGACTTTATCGCAGGATGCAAATTTGATCGATCTCGATGTATCCGGGCATATCCGCGCGATTCAGATGATCGTGTCATCGAAAATTCGGCAGAGCGTCGAAATGTTGGCGTGGCGATTTGCGTGAAGCTTTATTATCTGCGAGCTTGCGTTGATCGGCTTTGCGATGCCAATTTGAAAAGTATAGATTTTATTTTCGATTCCACGTTGAGTGCGAGTCGTTTTTTTATAGAGAAATATGGATAAATTAGATAAAAAATTCGTAAAAAATTCAATACATCGCGTCAAGATAGACGATATGAACAATCTCGGCGCGGGAGTCGGGCGGCTCGACGGGATGGTCGTGTTCGTTCAAGGCGGCTGCACGGGCGATCTGATCGACGCGCGGCTGATCAAGGTGACGAAGAGCTATCTGGTCGCGCGGATCGAGGCGATCATCGAGCCGTCGCCCTATCGGATCGAGTCGGAGTGTCCGATGTCGAAGCGTTGCGGCGGATGTGTTTACAGAAATGTAACATATGCGCACGAATTGGAGTGCAAACGGCGGACGGTCGAGGCGGCAATGCACAAAAATCACGTCGATGCGAAGGTTTTCCCTCCGCTTTTTGGTGAGCCTGACGGGTATCGCAACAAGGCGCAGTATCCGGTCGGACGCGCTAAGGACGGCTCGACAGCTATCGGATTCTATGCGGGAAAGACGCACGAGATCGTCGATATGACGGTCGGATGCAGATTACAGCCCACGATATTTAGTGATATCGTTGATTTCCTGCGCAATAAGTTCAACGATATAAAGCTCGAGCCCTACGATGAGCTGAGCGGGAAGGGGATCATCCGCCACATTTATCTGCGCCGCTCGGGGACATCGGGGAAGGTAATGGTCTGTCTCGTTGCGACTCGGCGTTTTGACGAAATGTTTGTGATATCCGATGAAATAATGGCGAGATTCGGCGAGGTATCAGGCGTTCTGCTCAATTTGAACCCCAAAAGCACGAATGTAGTGCTTGGCAAGGAGTTCATTCTGCTCCGCGGCGAGGAGACGCTGGAGGACGAGCTTTGCGGACGGCGTTTCACGATCTCTCCGGCATCGTTCTGGCAGGTGAATCGGCGGATGGCGGAGGTTTTGTATCGGACTGCGGGCGAGCTGGCGGCGATCAAGCCGGGCGAGCGAGTCCTTGATCTGTTCTGCGGTATCGGGTCGGTCGGGCAGTCGATCTGCGAGCCGGGGACCGAGCTTTCGGGGGTCGAGATCGTCCCCGAGGCGGTCGAAAACGCGCGAAAAAACGCGCTGAGGAACGGATTTCCGAGCGCGGAGTATTTTTGTCTCGACGCGGACGATCCGAACGCGGTCGAGCGCGAGATAATTCGGCTTGCGGAGCGGCTCGATGTGATCATTCTCGACCCGCCGCGCGGCGGCTGCTCGAAGGAGCTGCTTGAAATTTTGTCGAAGCACACGCGGGCGCGGATCGTTTACATTTCGTGCGGATCCGAGGCGTTGGCGCGCGATCTCGCGCTGATGCAGTCGTTCGGGTACGCGGTCGGTGAGCTGCGGACGGTAGATTTATTCCCGCGGACCGGGCATATTGAGACGGTCGTTCTGCTTTCCAAGGGCGAGGTCGGGGCGAAATAGTCTCTTACGGAGGTCGATTTTCGGGTGTGTGTCGGCGCGGCTGAAGCTTTCCGACCGCATTACTTCGCTCGGCAATGCGATAGCGAGGTAAAAATGTTAAAATTATATGAACCCCACATTGATGATCTGTGGTTCAAGGAACAAATGATGAGCGACAGCGAAACGATGGCGTACAATCACGCCTGCGGAGGCACGATCCCGTTTCCAAAGGAACGGTGGGCAGCGTGGTATGACAGGTGGATAGCGAACCACAACGGCGAACGTTTTTACAGATATATAAAAGAAAACGACATCTTTATTGGCGAAGCTGCATATCATTTTGATGAAGAAAGGCGGATCTACATCGCCGATGTGATCATATATGCTCCGTATCGAGGGAAGGGCTACGGTCGCAAATCGCTGTCGCTCCTATGCCAAGCCGCAAAGGACGCGGGCATTCGCGAGCTGTACGATGACATCGCCATTGATAATTCCGCTGTTGAATTATTCCTGAAATGCGGTTTTGCGGAGGTCTTACGAACCGACGAATATGTATTGGTCAAAAAGGAATTGTAAGTTTACACGCTGATTCATTCGAAATATTTTATACAAACGGGCGAAAAAATCATGAAAATGAAGATGATAGACAGCCATATGCACATATCGCAGTGGCTGAGAGATGATGGGAAAAGCGCGGTCGAGGTGATCGAGGATTACCGCCGCGAGAATGATATCACATTTGTAGACAATATGTGCTGCACGAGCAACGGCGACCTTTGGGGCGGCTTCGAGGCGGATCAGAGCATTTTGGGCGCGATCGCGAAGCTCGAAAACCCGAACATTTTCGTTCACGGCTGCCTCATGCTGCCGCGAGATCGGTCGAAGCAGTACAGTTTCACCGAACAAGTTGACGAGCTGATGGAGCTGGGGCTTGACGGAATGAAGCTTTGCGACTTCAAGCCGGACGCTTACAAGACGCTCGGGGTCGGGGAACGGCTCGACGAGTACGAAAAATACATCGCGCATTGCGAAAAATACAACGTGCATATGTGCTGGCACATAGCCGACCCCGATTTTTTCTGGAATGATAAGGAAATACCGGACAATATATCCAATTTGAACTGGTTCTACGGGAACGGAACATATCCGACATATGACGAGCTGATCGGCTTTGCGCGCAGGATGATCGAGCTTCACCCGAGGCTGAGAGTTCAGCTGGCGCACGCATTTTTCAAGTCGAACGAACCCGACGAGATTTCGGAGCTGCTGACAAAATATCCCAATGTGACGCTTGATCTTGCGCCGGGCGGCGAGATGTTTGACGGGTTTCGAACGCATTACGACGCATGGCATCGGATATTTCGGGAATTTTCCGACCGTTTTCTCTTCGCGACCGACGCTTCGGCGGCGTATTCGAACGGCACGATGTCGAGTCTTGCGCAGAGGGTCTTGAGATTTTTGATGACCGAGGACACCTTTGACTATTCGGATCGGAATGTCGCGCACGGTATCGCGCTCGAGCGCGAGCATTTGGAGCGCATTTTATACAAAAATCACGAGCGCGAATTGGGCAAAACGCCGAAGCCGATCAACAGATCGGCCCTCAAACGCTACATCGCCCGCCACCTTCCGACCCTTCCCGACACGCCGAATCGGCGTATGATCGAGGTCTACTGCCGCGAAAGGCTGGGGTGAGGGTTATCCTCGACCCCTGATCTCGAAATATTTTCGTGCAAATCGCGCAAAAATAAGCACATAGAGTACAATCAGCGCGGCGATGATCACCGAAAGCCCCGTCAGCTTGTTCAGAACACTGAGTGCGAGGCTCGGCAAAAGGGAACAGGAGAACAATACCAGCATCGGGATCAGTCTGCCGCGGAAGATCCGCTCGAGCAGCTCCAAACGCGAGCCTTCGTCGCAGAAGATCCCCTGCGGGTCGATCTCGTCCGAGTCGCTGTCGGCGGGCTTTCGAAAATAGCTGTAGCCTGCATAATCCTGCAAATATTCCCAACCGCAATCTTGGAACATTTGCACATATTCGTCCTTGTTTTGGAGCCGATCGGGGTTGTAATCGAGCTGATATATCACGTCTGCGGGCGCG
This sequence comes from uncultured Lachnospiraceae bacterium, assembly GCA_964424855.1. GTDB lineage: Bacteria > Bacillota > Clostridia > Oscillospirales > CAG-272 > Flemingiibacterium. The sequence goes on along the minus strand of CAYRKS010000002.1, from coordinate 25,180 downwards.
GATTTTTCAAAGTGATAAACGCCGACTCCCGTAAGCTTGACGAATTTCCAGCCCGATTTGTGCATTTTGCGCAAAAAATCCTGCTCCTCCTCGTAGTCGCAGACAGTGAAAAGCCTGATCATGGTTTTGGTTGCCATAATATTCCTCCTATAAATCGTTTCAATCATTCGAACCGCCGCAAAGCTTTGCGATCCGATAAAGTTGTTCAATTCTCTTTAACTCAAGCTGTAGTACCTCATTGCCGAGCTCGGTGATGAGGTAAATTTTTCGCTTTTCCTCCTCGCGAAGAAATGCGATAAGCCCATCCTTTTCCATTTTCGACAGACTGCCGTACATCGTTCCGGGCGTGAGACGGATAGCTCCGTCGGTCAGATTTTCGACAGTCTGCACGATCCCGTAGCCGTGATTTGGCTTTTGCAGGCACAACAGTATATAAAATGCGGTTTCGGTCATGGGAGCATAGACCTTTTTTATGTGTTGATCCATGAAAATCACCTCCGTTCATACGTGCGAATACGATATATCGAGTCTAGATGTATCGTACTGCGATATATTATAGCATACCTTTGCCGTTTTGTCAAGAGGGGAGAGAAAATTCTCTCCCCAAATTTATTCACCCGACCGTTTCGCTCTCGCTACGGCAGAGCTCGGCGTAGAGACCGCCAATCGACATCAGTCGATCGTGAGTGCCTTGCTCGGCGATCTGCCCATTTTTCAGTACAAAGATCACATCACAGCTGCGTATTGTAGACAAACGATGCGCGATGTAGATCGAGGTTCGACCCTTCGAGACCGATTCTATCGCCTCGCGGACGCGCAGCTCGGTGTCGGTGTCGATGTGCGCGGTCGCCTCGTCGAGGATCAGAACGCCCGGATCGTCGGCAATCGCTCGGGCAAACGAGAGGAGTTGGCGTTCGCCGGTCGAAAAATTCAGTCCCTGCTCGGAAACCTTTGTCGAAAGCACCTCGTTCGTCAAATCGCCGAGTTTTTCATCATTATCCTCAAATGCTCCCGAAGGAATTTGGGGATTTTTATTCATTGCGAGAAAATCCCATGCGTTTGCAAGCTTCAGAGTCGCCGCAAGCGATTCGTCGCTGCGGCTCGAACCCATCGAAATGTTCTCGCGTATCGTGCCGGTGAAGAGGAAAACGTCCTGAAGCACGACCGAGATGCCCGAGCGAAGGCTCTGCAAATTCCAAGCCTTTACATTTCTGCCATCTACAAGTATCTCGCCGCGCTGTATCTCGTAGTTTCGCGTGATGAGATTTATGATCGTAGATTTTCCCGCTCCGGTCGCGCCGACAAACGCCGCCTTCGTACCCTTCGGAAGCTTGAAGGACACGCCCTTCAGTACCCAATTTTCGTCGGAATATGCAAACCAGACATCTCGAAATTCTATCTCTCCGTTCACATCGCCGACAAATCCGACCTCGCGATCCTCACATTCCTCGTCAAGCAGCTCGTAAATTCGGTCGCACGAAACGAACGCCGACTGAACGGTCGTATATTTTTCGGCTAAATCGTTTATCGGATTGAAGAATTGCTTGACGTAGTTGGTAAAAGCGTACAAAACTCCGACCTCGAGGATCCCGCCAGCGATCCGATCGTAGCTGAACGCCACGAGCAGTGCGATGATCAGCGTATTGATAAGCTCCATCGACGGGCGCAATATCGTGTTCAGGCAGACCTGTGTGATCGTACCCTTGAAATATTGGCGGTTCAGCTCGCGAAATTCGGCGAGCTTCGCGGCTTCGGCGTTAAAAGCGCGGATGATCCGTATGCCTTGCAGATTTTCCGAGATGAAGCCGTTGATCTTGCCCGTGACCAATTTAATAAATTTGAAGTTTTCTTTAATTATCCGCTTGATCGAAAAGGTTATCGCGAAGATCAAGGGCACGGCGATCAGCGCGATCAGCGCAAGCTTCAGATCGAGCGTCAGCATGACGGCGGTGATCCCCACGAGCAGAAAGACATCCCGAAAGAGGTTCAAAAAGACATCCTGATAGAATTCATTGATGGTCTCAACGTCGTTTGTCGAGCGCGTGATCAGCCGTCCGGTGCCGTATTTGTCGAGTCGGCTGACCGAAAGGGCTTCGATCTGCTTGAAAACCTTCTCGCGCATTTTGTGCAAAATCGACTGAGAAACACTGCTGATCGTCCGTCTTTGAGCGATAGTGAACACACCGTCGAGCATGGAGAGGACAAAATAGCCGATACCCATACCTGTGATAGAATAGAGTCCCGACTGTGGCTTTCCGCCGCGAAGGAAGTCGTCGATGACCACGGCGGCGGCAAGCGGCTTCAGCAGCTCACAGATATTTATGAGCAAAACAAACAGCGCGGCGAGCAGCATTTTCTTCCAATGCGGACGCATGAGCGATGCCAATCTTAGCATTGTCGAACGCTTATCGAGCCTTTTGAACTCGGCGCGGACATTTTCGCGCGGCTCTTTTTTGTTATCATTTGCCATTTTTGTCGTCCTCCATCTGCTTTGCAAAGGTCGAAGCGTAGCGTCCGCCGAGCGCGAGCAGCTCGGAATGAGTTCCGCGCTCGACTATTTTTCCGTCCTCAAGGTGGATTATTTCGTCACAATCCACAAGTGCGGTCAGTCTGTGACTGATGATCACAATCGAAGTCTCCGAAAAGCCGTGCGCCTTCGCGCTTCGCAGATTTTCGATCATCCGCCGCTCGGTGAGATTATCGACCGCCGAGAGCGTGTCATCGAGTAGCAGCAGGCGCGGATTCGAATAGAGCGCGCGAGCAAGCGAAATGCGCTGCTTCTGACCGCCCGAGAGGTGAGTTCCACGCTCTCCGACCTCTGTCGAATATCCCTCGGGAAGGGCTTCGATCTCATCGGCGATGCAGGCGATCCTTGCACACTCGCGAACGCGGTCGAGGTCGATGGCTTGTGAAGCATCACCCGATATCGGCGAAGCGAAGGCGATATTTTCGGCAATGGTCGCCGAGAACAGAAAGCCGTCCTGCGGCACCCAGCCGATCTGCGAACGAAGTGTTGCGGCGGGGATATCGTTTATATCGCGTCCCGAGATGAACAATTTGCCGTCGGTGATCGGTTCAAGCTTCATGATCAGCGAGATCAGAGTCGATTTTCCCGAGCCTGTCCGACCCGAGATGCCGAGCATTTTGCCGGGCGCGAGGTCAAAGGAGACGTTCGACAGCGCGTCAAGCTCCGAATCGCTTCGTCTGAAGGTGAGAGCTTTCGCGCGGATCGACGGCGTGAATTTGTCGATGATCGACTGCTCGAGCCTTGAATCGAACGAGGGGATCGAGGGCTCGTTGAAGATCTCCGAGAGCCGCTTCCACGAGGCGAGACCGCGCTGGACGCGGTTTATTATGTTTCCGAGCTGAACTATCGGCTGCTGAACGAGCAGGAGGTAGCCGAGGAAGGTGACGAGCGTTCCCGCGCCCATCGACCCGCTCACGACCGCGTTTCCGCCGAAGATCAGTGCGACGGCATACGAAAGTCCGAAGGCGGCGTTGACCGCGGGCGTGATCATCGAGGAGATTTCGGCAAGCTCCACATTTGCGTCGCGCATTTCGCTCGAAATCTCATCGAACTGCTTCTCGCGTATCGACTCCTTTGCGAAGGCTTTGGTGACGCGGATGCCCGAGATCGACTCGCCGACGAAGCCCGAGAGGCGCGAAAAGAGCTTTTGCGCACGCTCCGACTTGACGCGGACACGATTTCCGAGCAGGATCGTTGCGGCGGCGGCGAAGGGAACGGGTGCGAGTGCGCAGAGGGTCATTTTGATATCGACCTCGCCCGCCATGCCGACTATCGCAAGCACTGCGGTGACGATCCCGTTAAAGGACTGCGCGAGGACGGGACCGAAGGTCATTCTGACCGCGCCGACATCGCTTATCGCATACGCCATGAGGTCGCCCGAGGTGTGCTTGTTGTAGAAATCTATCGGCAGCGAGAGGAGCTTAAGATAGAGCTTGTCGCGCAAAAAGACCTCCATTTTTCGCGCACTGCCGATTATGAAGAGCCGCCAGACGATCTTTGCGGCGAAGGCGACAAGACCGATAAGCGCGATAACGCCCGCCTGCCGCAAAAGCTGCTCCTTCGTTACGCCCTCGCCGAGCATATCTATCGCTTCGCCGAGCGCGGCGGGAGCCTTACTCTGTGCGAACGAATTTATCGCGAGGAACAAAAAGCCCGGCAAATACGCCCAGCCGTATTTCTTGAAAAATTCCAGTATTACCATATGTATCCTTTCTTTGATGCTTGAGCCGACGCTGCTTCGGCATGGGAGACTTTGGGAAAAGTCCGCGAGGTCAGTGGGGTTGAACCGAGCCGGCTTTTCCGACTCGCAAGCTCATTCCGAGGGCTTTTCCTCCGAGTACGACGGCTGTCCGATGAGTCGGCAAGGTGATCGGAAGCGTTTTCGCAGGCTCGAACGCCGACCTTGCAGGCTGCTCGGAGGCTTCGAATTGCCGATGGGGGGTGCTAAATGCTTCGCAACGCTTCGCAACGCTTCGCAAGGCTCCGCGCTTCGCAGATATTATCTACTATATTATATTATTATATCACAATCCTCGCGAAATTTCAATACCCCCGAAAAATATTTGCGCAATTTTTCGAAAACCTATGGACAAACGCGCGAAAACGTGCTATAATATAATGTATATAAGTATATGCTTTGCTCGGAGGGATGCTTTTTGCGTAGGATCGCAACCGTCGTCGGCATTGTCGGCGATAACGATAATATTAAGGAGATCGAGGTCTCGCGCGAGACCGCTTGTGAGGGCTGTTCGCAGGGGGCGGACGGCTCCTGCCATGCCTGCATAATGCTCGGCGAAAACAAAAAAATGCGCACTCGTGCGCGTGATCCGCTCGGTGCAGGTCTCGGCGACCGCGTCTGGGTCGAAACCCCGTCGAATACCGTTATACGCTATGCCGCCGAGGTGTTTTTGCTTCCGCTCATACTCGGAGCGGTCGGCTATCTGATCGGCGAAAAGCTCGGAGCCGCCCTCTCGCCGCTTATCTGCTCGCTCGTCGGCTTTGCCGCGGCGTTCGTCTATGTAAAATTTATACCCGCAAGGCGCGCCGAAAATCACTGTGAGGTCGTCATTGTCGGGATCGAGAAAGTGAGTGACACGCCTTGCTGAAATACAGTCTGAGAACCCGAAAATGGAAGGTCGCCGCGCCGCCCGACGAAAAAAAGGTCGAGAGCATAGTCTCCGAGGTCGGATGTCCCCATGCGGTCGCCTCGCTGCTCGTAAGCCGAGGCTGTGATACGGTAACGGCGGCTAAAAAATTCCTCGACACGCGCCTGAGCTTCAACGACCCCTTCCTTCTGCCCGATGCGGTCGAGGCGGTCAAGGCGATAACGCAGGCGGTGATCCTTCGCGAGAGGATCGTGATCTACGGCGACTACGACGTTGACGGAGTGACCGCGACCTCGATACTTTACGATTATCTTCGCGCCTGCTCGGCGAAGGTCTCGTACTACATACCCGACCGCGTGAGCGAGGGCTACGGAGTCAATCTTGCGGCGGTCAGAAGGCTTGCCGCGAAGGGAAACAAGCTGATGATCACGGTCGATACCGGAACGACCGCGATAAAGGAGGTCGCCGAGGCACAGCGTCTCGGGATGCGCGTCGTCGTTACCGATCACCACGAGTGCCAGATAAGCCTCCCCGACTGCCCGGTCGTAAATCCCTGCCGCCCCGACAGCAAATACCCCTTCAAGGGGCTTTCGGGAGTCGGAGTCATATTCAAGCTGATGTTCATCCTCGAACAGGTGCTTCGCGATGCCTCGAGGACGCAGGCGGCGAAATTCATCGTCACGCGCTACAGCGAGCTTGCCGCAGTCGGAACGGTCGCGGATGTCATGCCGCTGGTCGGCGAGAACCGTTCGATCGTCCGCGCGGGGCTTTCGACCTTCGAGGCACCGAAAAATCTCGGACTCAGGCAGCTGCTCATAGCCTCGGGAGCCGCCGAGGAGGAGGGCGGAGGCTTTGTTCTTAAGCGCAAGCCGACCGCGTCGCTCATAGCCTACACCCTCGCGCCGAGGATAAACGCCGCGGGACGGATAAACAACGCCTGCGACGCGGTCGAGATGTTCATAAGCGACCGAAGCCTTCGCGCGCGCACCTTTGCGGACGGACTCTGCCGACTGAACGGTGAGCGTCAGCTTGCCGAGCTTAAGATAACGACCGAGGCGGAGAACGAGATAGCGAAGCAGTGCGGAAGCGAGGATCGGGTCATCGTCCTGGCAAAGGAGGGCTGGCACCACGGAGTCATAGGGATCGCGGCGGCGCGTCTGGTGGACAAGTACAATTTGCCGACGATAATGATCTCGCTCGAGCCCGAGGAAGAGGGAAAGGTGACGCTCGGAAAGGGGTCGGCGCGTTCGGTTGACGGCTTCGATCTCGCCAGAGCGTTCGAGGTCTGCGCCGAATGCCTCGTCGGCTACGGAGGACACGAGCTTGCGGCGGGTCTGACGATCGAAAAATCGCGCATTCCCGAGTTTCGCGAGGTGATAAACAAGTACGCCGACGCGATCTTCTGGGAAAATCCGCTCGAGCGGCGGCTCGATGTCGATCTCGAGCTTGAGCCGCACGAGGTGAATCTCGAGCTTGCGGAGCTTCTGACCGAGCTTGAGCCGACCGGAGCGGGGAATCCGCAGCCAACGTTTTTGACGACCGAGCTTGTGATCCTTGACATAACGCCGCTATCCGATGGAAAGCACACGAAGCTGACCCTGAGAACGGGCGGCTTATACGAAGCATCGCAAAGTGACGAGATATTCACCGCGCTGTGGTTCGGTCGTCCGACCGCCGAGCTGGGCTTTGACATCGGAGATCGGATCGATCTTGTCTACACGCTCGAGATAAACGAATTTCGCGGCTCGAGGACGGTTCAGCTCAACTGCAAGGACGCGAAGCGTTCGATCTTCGCGCCGACGCGCGACGATATGGGTCGGCTCTACAAAAAGCTGAAGCAGCTCTACACGGTCGAACGCCGCTGCACCGCCGAGCTTGCGTCGCTGGCGCGGCTGATCGGAGTCCGCGCGGTCGAGCTTGTGCAGATGCTGAACGTACTGCGCGAGCTGGGACTTTTGCACGCGAGCCTCGAGGACGGAGATCGGATCGTCTGCTTCAACGTCCCCCCGAGCGGAGGAAAGGTTCGGCTCGAGGACTCAAAGGTCTTCAGCGAGCTTCAAGCGGCAAAAGCCGGGCATATATATCCTTCGACAGAGGTGTGAACGTCAAGCCTATTTGGTGGGCGAAAAAAAGCCGCCCGAGTCGATAGCCCGAAGGCTTCGCAGGAGCGGCTCGGAGCGGTTGGCAGTGGTGAGCGGACGAATCGGCTTCGCCGACTCATTCTCCCTCGTTAGTAACGCCAGATTTAAGTCCGCAGAGCCTTCATTATTCAGACGATATTTAACCCTATTAAACTTTATGTAAGGATTATCATGGAAGATCAAAAAATCGAGTCCTCGCCGGGACTGAATCTTGAAAAAAAATTCGAGCCTATCGAAAATCTCGTCGATATGCTCATCCGTACAGGTAAAAAATATGACATTCCGAAGATACAGCGCGCATTTCTCTATGCCGCCGAGCTTCATTCGGGACAGTTCCGCGTCAGCGGCGAGCCTTATATCTCTCACCCCGTCGCGGTCGCCGAGATCGTCGCCGGGCTTGAGCTCGATACCGATTCGATCTGCGCCGCGCTCCTCCATGACACCGTCGAGGACTGCGCCGACAAGACCAGTCTCGAGGTCATAAGGGAGCAATTCGGCGACGATGTGGCGATGCTCGTTGACGGACTCACAAAGCTCGTTCAGCTGAATATCGAGGACAAAGAGGACAAGGAGATCGAGAACCTTCGAAAGATGTTCCTCGCCATGTCCAAGGATATCCGCGTCATATTCATAAAGCTCTGCGACCGTCTGCACAATATGCGCACTCTCTACGCAAAGCCCGAGCCGAAGCGTCGAATAACCGCGCTCGAGACGATGCACGTCTTCGCGCCTCTGGCTCACCGACTCGGTATGCAGAGGATAAAGCAGGAGCTGGAGCAGCTCGCGCTCTCCTTCCTCGATCCGATCGGCTTCGAGGAGGTTCAGAGGGACATCGACCGAAAGTACGGCATGAACCGCGACTTCATCGGCAAGACCAAGGAAAACGTCGCCGCGAAGCTCGGTGAGTACGGGATAAAATTCACGCTCGAGGGTCGGGTCAAGTCGGTTTATTCGATCTACAAGAAGATGTACAATCAGAACAAGTCCTTCGACGAGATATACGATTTCTACGCGATACGAATAATCGTTGACACCGAGCTCGAGTGCTACACCGTCATGGGAATAATCCACGAGATGTACAAATCGATGCCCGGACGCTTCAAGGATTACATCTCGACTCCGAAGCCGAATATGTACCGCTCGCTCCACACGACCGTTATCGGACGCGACGGCATACCCTTTGAGGTGCAGATACGCACCTGGGAGATGCACCATGTCGCGGAGTACGGTATCTGTGCGCACTGGAAGTACAAATCCGGCTCGACGAGTCAGGCGGAGATCGACCAGAAGCTCCAGTGGGTCGCAAAGCTCCTCGATTCGGACAAGGACACGCGCGATCCCGACGAGTTCATGCGCACCCTCAAGATCGATCTCTACCAGGACGAGACCTTCGTCTACACGCCTAAGGGCGATGTCATAGCACTGCCTCAGGGCGCGACGCTAATCGATTTCGCCTACGCGATACATTCCGAGGTCGGAAACAAGATGGTCGGCGCGAAGATCAACGGCGCGATAGCCCCGATAGATACGGTACCCGTCAACGGAATGATCATCGAGATCATCACCTCGAACGCCTCGAAGGGTCCGTCGCGCGACTGGCTGAAGCTGGTCAAGACGGGTGAGGCGCGGAGCAAGATACGCCAGTGGTTCAAGCGAGAGCAGAGAAGCGAAAACATCGAGGTCGGACGCGACGAGCTGACGCGCGAGCTTCGCAAATACAATCGCCCCTTCACCGAGGCACAGCTCGACACGGTCGCGGGAAATGTCGCGGCGCGTATCGGAATAAAGACCTCGGAGGATCTCTTCAACACGATCGGCTACGGCGGACTCTCGGTGACGAAGATCGCGGGCAAGCTGCGCGACGAGTTCGACCGCGTGGTAACGCCCGAGGAGGAAGAGCCCGAGCCGATGATCACCGACATCTCGCAGGTTAAGATCGCCGAGCCGAAGAAGCAGCACGGCAGCAACGGTATAATAATCGACGGTGCGGCGGGCTGTGCGGTGAAATTCGCGCGCTGCTGCAATCCGCTCCCGGGCGACAACGTGGTGGGCTTTATCACTAAGGGCTTCGGAGTCTCGATACACAAGGCGGACTGCCCGAACGTGCTTGCCGGGATGAAGAAGACGGAGGACAAGGATCGCTGGGTCTCGGCGTACTGGGAGACGGCATCGTCCTTCGAGCGTTCGGTCTACGAGGCGAACCTTCAGATCTACGCGAACGACGAGCTGGGGCTTTTGGCGCGTATAACGACCGCACTTGCGGATATGCGCGTCTCGATACTCAACATAAATTCGCAGAAATGCTCGGATCACTCGATGATACTGAATCTCACGGTCGCCTGCAAGAACACCGAGCACGTCGGCTCGATAGTCTCAAGGCTCAAGCAGATAGCCTCGGTGGTCGATGTCAAGCGCGGCTTTTCGTCGTAAGGGGTCGCGACCGTGCCTCTCAGACCTTTGGAAGGGGCGCGGCTGCGCCGACCGTTTCTCATCGGGCAAAGGGCTTGACGGCTTTTCAAAGCCGAGAGCCGAAACGCTCGAAGGAAAGCTCGGAGGAAGGTTCCGAGAGGGAGTGCTTCGCCGATATCATTGGGAAAAGGGCTTAACGGCTTCGCGGAGATGGCGTGAGAACGCCGGATAAGAATCTCGAGAGGGAATGCTTTTGAAGCTTATACCGAAGCTCATGCACTCACGCAGAGTTCGAAGCTTTCGCAAGGCTCGGCGGCTTTACCGTCGGGGAAGGCTTGGCGGGGTTTAAGCTCATCGGAACGAGCTTGGCGTAGCAAGTCCGGCGGCTTTGCTCCCGATCCACAAAAGCGGCTCGGCGGATTAAGCTCATAAGAGGTATTCCAACCGTGAGCCTTTGAAGACTCCGAGCAACGAAATTTTATCGCAATTTTATCTGAATAACGCCTCCGACTGCGGACTCACATCGACTTTTGACGGTGGGGAAGAGTTGAGGCTTCGATATGGCAAAGCCCGGCTGTCACATTTTTTCGAAACGGCGGCTTTGCAGAACAATACAGCATAAGGAAAGGATATAATATTATGGATGAAAAATTTGAACTTTTACAGCTCCTCGAAAAGGATGCGACCCTGACCCCCGAGCAGCTTGCCGTTATGCTCGGCAAGGAGGAGGGCGACATAAAGCGCATGATCCGGATCTATGAGGAGGACGGAGTTATCCTCGGCTACAAGACCCTCATCGATTGGGAAAAGACCAACCGCGAGTATGTCACCGCGCTCATCGAGCTCAAGGTCTCGCCTCAGCGCGACCGCGGCTTTGACCGTATCGCCGCAAAGATCATCAATTTTCCCGAGGTCACCGCGCTCTATCTCATGAGCGGAAGCTACGACCTCGCCGTCACTCTCGAGGGACGCACGATGAAGGAGATCGCATATTTCGTCGCGCAGAAGCTCTCGCCGCTCGATTCGGTCATCGCGACCGCGACGCATTTCGTCCTTCGCAAATACAAGGATAAGAGCGTGATCTACGGCCCGACAGAGGTCGATGAAAGAGAGCAGCTCTGATATGTTTGACTATTCCAAGGTGCTTTCGAAGACGGTCATAGACATAAAGCCGTCGGGGATTCGAAAATTCTTCGACCTCCTCGGCGACCGAAAGGATGTCATCTCGCTGACCGTCGGCGAGCCCGATTTCATGACCCCCTATCACATCCTCTCGGTCGGCATAGAATCGCTCGAGCGCGGACGTACCTATTACACCTCGAACGACGGAATAATGGAGCTGCGCACCGAGATATGCAACTACCTCAACCGCCGCTTCGGACTTACATATAATCCCAAGACCGAGACCATCGTCACGGTCGGCGGCAGTGAGGCGATAGACCTCGGAGTCCGCGCACTCATCGAGCCGGGCGATGAGGTCATCATCCCGCAGCCCGCCTTTGTCTGCTACGGTCCGATCGTCGAGCTGGCGCACGGTGTCCCGGTATATATCGAGACCAAGCCCGAGGACGATTTCAAGCTGACCCCCGAGGCACTGAAGGCGGCGATAACGCCGAAGACCAAGCTGCTGATCCTCCCGTTCCCGAACAATCCGACCGGAGCGATCCTGACAAGGGAAGAGCTGGAGGAGCTTGCCGAGGTGCTTCGCCCGACAAACGTCATAGTGCTTTCGGATGAGATCTACGCCGAGCTGACCTACGGTATGCGCCACACCTCGATAGCTTCGCTCGACGGTATGTGGGAGCGGACGGTCACGGTCTCGGGCTTCTCGAAGGCATACGCGATGACCGGCTGGCGGCTGGGCTACCTCTGCGCACCTCAGCCCCTGGTCTCTCAGATGCACAAGATCCACCAGTACGCGATAATGTGCGCTCCGACGACGAGCCAGCTCGCGGCGATAGAGGCTCTGAAGCACGGCGACGGCGATATCGCGATGATGCGCGACGAGTACGACCGCCGCAGACGCTATATAATCGACGGACTCAAGAGGATCGGCATCAGCTGCTTCGAGGCGCGCGGCGCGTTCTATGTTTTCCCGCACATCGGCGAGTTCGGGCTTTCGAGCGACGAATTCTGCCAGCGTCTCCTCGATGAAAAGAATGTCGCGATCGTCCCCGGAACCGCGTTCGGCGACTGCGGCGAGGGCTACGCCCGCATCTCCTACGCCTACTCGGTCGATCACATCACCAAGGCTCTCGAAAAAATGGGCGAGTTCGTGAAGAGGTTGTGATAAAATTCGAGACCCCCAACCGTAAAGGAGCCTGAACATGAGCCAAAAAACCCCAAAATCTCAATTCGTCTGCGCCGAATGCGGTCACGTCACCGCGAAATGGTACGGAAAATGTCCCTCCTGCGGCGCGTGGAACAGCATGGAGGAGGGCGAACCGATCATCGAGACATCGACTGTTGCCGCGCGCTCGATCAAGCGTCTCGGCTCGGATATCGCCTCGGAGGCGGTGCGCTTCGACGAGCTGGAGCTGCCGAGCTTCATCCGCTCGACCACCGGGATGGGTGAGCTTGACCGCGTGCTGGGCGGCGGACTCGTCCACGGCTCGGTCGTTTTGCTCGCAGGTGAGCCGGGCATCGGAAAATCCACGCTTCTTTTACAAATTTCGACCTCGCTCTGTACCCCGACACAAAGCGGCGAACGCCGCGTCCTCTACATCTCGGGAGAGGAATCGCAGGGACAGATCAAGCTCCGTGCAAAGCGTCTCGGAGTCACCGGAAGCAGTCTTTATATACTGACCGAATCAAATGTTTCGCGAATAATTGGACAGATCGACAAAATTCACCCCGACGTGATCATCGTTGACTCGATCCAAACCATGTTCGACGAACACGTCGCGAGCGCGCCCGGCAGCATAACGCAGGTGCGCGAGACCGCACTCGCCTTCATTTCCAAGGCGAAAAACGAGGGGATTTCGGTCATCATGGTCGGTCACGTCAACAAGGAGGGCGGCATAGCCGGCCCGAAGGTGCTCGAGCATATGGTCGATGCCGTCCTCTATTTCGAGGGCGAAAAGCTCCGCTCCTACCGCATAATCCGCGCGATCAAGAATCGTTTCGGCTCGACAAATGAAATAGGTATGTTCGAGATGTCCGACTGCGGTCTCGAGGAGGTCACGAACCCCTCCGAGGCTCTTCTCGAGGGTCGCCCTCGCGGCGTTTCGGGCAACTGCGCCGTCTGTGTAATGGAGGGTACCCGCCCGATCGTCGCCGAGGTGCAGGCTTTGGTCGCTCAGACGAGCTACCAGTCCCCGAGACGAATGTCGAACGGAATCGATTACAACCGAATGTGCCTCATCCTCGCAGTACTCGAAAAGCGTCTGGGTTATAGATTTTCCATAAATGATGCCTACCTCAACGTCATCGGAGGACTGCATATTGACGAACCTGCCGCCGATCTCGCGGTCGCAATGGCACTGATCAGCTCGATAAAGGACGAACCGGTCGCCGACGATCTCATCGCGATCGGCGAGCTGGGACTCGCGGGCGAGTGCCGCGCCGTGCAAAATTTCGAGCAGCGCGTCAGCGAGGCGGTCAGACTCGGCTTCAGAACGATAATCGTCCCCGCGCGAAATCTCGAACGCCGCCCGCTCGGCTTCGACGGCGTGAAGCTCGTCCCGGTCAAGTCGATATTCGACAAGATAGATGTCACCTCGAGCGCGGACGCACGGCAGAGTTAATAAATATTTTACATTTGATATGCGTAGCGTGTTGTGTATTTGCACATTGTGCATTCCTCGCGCGTTTCCGCGCGTCTGTAATGTGAAATGTTTACATAAATCAATAAAAATCCAAAAGGAGATTTCAGTAAAATGGTCAAGCACATTGTCTGCTTCAAGCTCAAAAACAACTCGCTCGCCGAGTGCGAAAAGGCGAAGGAAGTCCTGCTTTCGATGGTCGGAAAGGTTCCGTCCGCGAAAAATATCGAGGTTGGCATCGATTTCCTTCACTCGGGACGCTCCTACGACGTGATCCTGATGGTCGATGTCAACGACCGCGCCGCGCTCGACGAGTACGCGAACGACCCCTACCATTGCAGCGTCGTAAAGACCCATATGCACGCCGTCTGCGAGTCGAGCGTAACGGTCGATTATGAGTATTGAACAGCTCACACGCGAATGAATTAAAAAAATCGAGGCATTTTGCCTCGAAGCACATCAAAAAAACGAGACCTCGCGTCTCGTTTTTTATATTCAACTCTTCAATTTTCGATTTTTACCGACTTTGACGCAAGCCGAAATTCCTTCGGAGTCATGCCCGTGAGCTTCAAAAAGGTCTTTATGAAATAGGATGCATCGTAAAATCCGAGCATTTCGGCGATCGATTCCATCGAATAACTGTTTTCAAGACTCAAAAGCAGCTCCTTTGCCTTCGTGATCCGAAGGCTGTTGCGGTATTCTACAGGATTCATGCCACCCGTGTAATCCTTGAAAAGCTGTCGAAGCCGCGTCTGCGAGAGATTGCAGCGGTGCGCCAGCTCGTCTATCGACAAATTGTTTTGCGGAGAGCGTTCAATGCTGTTTATTGCGGGCGCGATGTCCTTCCATCGTTGATCCTGCGCAGAGAATCGGTCGCGCTCGGACAATAATTGGTCAAAAAGATGATAAACTATCGACCTGAAAGCGAAGCGTCCGCGCGAATCGAGCTGTGCCGCGATAGCGTCACGATAGATTTTCTCGTAATAGCCGTCCTTGTCCGAGGTCAAAAGCTCGACACGCGGCGGCAAAAGCAGCTCCTCGCCGCTTTCATCGAAAAGCACGAAATCAAGGCAAATACCGCTACCGAAATCCGACGCATTCGCCGAACCGTCTAAAAGCTCGCGAACATAGCTACATTCCTTCGGCAATATCACAATATCGTGCCTGCCTGCGGTCAGCTTGTTTCCGGGATCGTTTTGAGAATATTCATAACTTCCGTCGGTGATCAGATACAAATTGTTAATACGACGGTGATCGGCTTCAAAACGGCGGCTGTCCACTCTGTAAGAGAACGCCGTCAGATTTGTGAAATTCACCGCCATTTTCGAAAGCTCCCGAATGTCAGATAGAGTCTTCATTGTGTTTAGCTCCTTGTATCACTTGGATAAATTATAAATTTCTCGTGTCGATACAGCCATCCTCCGTGTAAAATCGACAAACCGGCAGCCCGAAATCTCTGCTTCGAGCCGCCAATCTGTCAAAACAATGAAAAAGTGTTAGCGAATTACTTGCGCTTCTTGAGTGCGAGAGCCGCGCCGGAAACAGCGGTCATGAGAGCTGCAACGGCAGTAACATCGGCAGTCTGTGCAGCCGAAGCGGGAGTTTCCTTCTTGGTCGATACCTTCTTGTCGGAAAGTACAACGTAGTCGTACTTAGCAACCTCATTTTCGGTCGCATTGCCCGACTGAGCGGAGAAAACGATGGTACGCTTGGTGTTTCCGCCCGACATATCGTCGATGAGGAGGTTTATACCGATGCCCGATCCGACATCAACACCGTCACCGAGCTTGGTCTTGGTCTCAACGATGTAGGAGTTTGCGGTCTCGGTAGCCTTGATCTCGATAGCATCGAGGGAAGCGTCTCCTGCCTGAAGCGCGGAGCCGTCGTGGTGGATCAGCCACTTGTGGCGGGTCGAACCGTCGTTCTTCCAGTCGTAAACCAGCTCAACGCCGTCGATCTCCCATGCGTTCTTCGAAAGGTCAACCGGGCAGAGCTCGGGATCGGTTACTTCGAATGCGCAGTAGATCGAATCGTCAGCCCAGAGCAGGTAAGCCTTCGCGGTAGCGTGGTCGCCGTCTGCGATGTTTACGTCAACGATGAGACCCTGCTTGTAGATCTCGTCGAGCTTGCCGTCCATGACGATCTTGTCCGAGGTGTAAGGAACATCGCCCCAGCTTGCGAAATCCTTGTGAGCCGATGCGCCGACTGCGAGAGTCGAGGTGCAGAGCAGAGCTGCGAGTACCAGACGAGATGCGTTAGAGAAAATCTTTTTCATAATAGTGCCTCCAAAATATAATTTCAACCGAATGTCTGCGTTATTTATTCGGTTGCTGTTGTATATATTATACACCATCTTGAGGGACATTTCAATGTATTTTTCGACACAGTTATTGTATATTTCGAAAAATATCGACTACGAAAACTGCCGCAGTAACGATTTTTTCGTCATTTTTACTTGAAAATTTTAATTTTGAGGATGATCAGGGTCGCTATCAGCCCCGCGCCGATTCCCGCGGCAAGCACGAACCAGAAGCTTCCCGGGTAAGTCGAGAGCGGGATGTCCGCGACATTCATGCCGTAAGCCGAGAAAAGCATCGTCGGAAACGCCATGACGGCGGTGATTATCGCCAAAATCTTCATCGCGACATTCAGGTTGTTGGATATGATGCCTGCGAACGTGTTCGACAGATTGGTAAGTATCTCGGTGTTGATCTTAGCCATCTCGATCGCCTGTCGATTTTCGACAATCGCATCTTCCAAAATGTCGTTGTCTTCGTCATAACGCCTGATAACATCGGTTCGGCAGAGCTTTTCGTGGATCGATTCGTTCGAACGAAGTCCGGTGGAAAAGTATACCAGAGATTTTTGCAGCTTCATCAGCTCCATCAGCTCTTTGTTTTTCTGATTCTTGGAAAATTCCTCCTCGACCGAGTCGATCTTTCGCTCTATAAGCCGCAAATACAGCAGATAACGCCGCGCGGTCGCGTAGAGGATCTGAAAAACGAAGCGCGAACGCTTTCCCGGGTGAAAATCGCGCTCCTTTCCGTTCGAAAAACCGCGCAGAATGTGTGTGTCGGTCTGACAGATCGTGATTATATGGTCTTCTACAAGTATCATCGCGAGCGGTATCGTCGTGTAGAGCTCGCGCTCGGTCGTCTCCTCGCGTGTCGGGATGTTGATCAGCAGCATCGTGTAATTTTCCTCGACCTCGATTCTCGAGCGTTCGTCAAGGTCGAGCGCGGCGCGGCAGACCTCCATCGGCAGGTTGAATTCGGACGAGATAACGTGCAGCTCCTCGTCGTTCGGGTCGGTCAGCGCGATCCAGCTCTTTTCGAAGGGGAGTCGATCGACCTCCATTATTCGGTGGTTTTCTTCGAGATAGTATCTGAGCATAAATTTCTTCTCCCCTTTGTAAAGTTTGATGTGTATTTCGACGAGTGATTGCGCCGTTTCGGCTTCGATTCGACTCCCGACCCGGTCTCGAACGTCCGTTCAAGCTCGAGCTCGGCTCAAGCTTTGACACGACCCGCGATAGAACCTGAATCCGGCGCGTCTGCCTCGCCGCGAGCTTTGTCGACAAAAACCAAAAAGTCCTGCAAAGACAGGACTTTTTGAGCTTGTGGTGCAGGTAACAGGAATTGAACCTGCATGAAGTTGCCCTCACTAGAACCTGAATCTAGCGCGTCTGCCAGTTCCGCCATACCTGCATATTCGGTTTTGATCACTCTCGTAATCAACACTAATATTATACCACAAATTCTCGCATTTGTCAAGGGGTTTTTCAAAATTTGTTGAAAAAAATTGAGGGCATGGCGGCAGCAGCTTTTTACATGAGACTCGCTAGATTTTTGCCGAGTGCCTCGCTAGATCACCGCTACAGTGACTAGATTCTTGATCTAACGCGGTCTAAAGCGGGTTGAATTATTGCGGGGGGCGGGCTTGCAGGAATGGGGGCGTGTGGGAAAGTTTACACAGCATTCAGCTTGCTTTAAGTGCATTAAAGGCATAGTCGTCTTCATCAATCAGGAACGTTCGTTGCAATAACAAACGAACCGATGAAAATAAAAGTATCGATCGGGAGAAAATCTTTCAGCGACCTATATCTAAGAAATATGATGACGGAATGACCATTACATATTTGGATGCTAATTGCATTGACAATTCCGACAATGCCACGCAGAACGCAACAATTCTGGATCCAAATTATGTTTATAATATTTTTGAAGCTATCCATAATGCGTGTCAAAACAAAACAAAATATGTTTCTCCAATGAATATTACAATTTCAAATGCCGCAGAATGCAATGACAAGACTCGACAGCTTGATAAGAAAACCAAAAGCGGTTACAATGTGTATGTAGCAAATCCGCAATGGAACATTGAAGATATCTATTTGACAGACGATAACCGTGAAATAATAAATTCCGTTATCGGCATAATTCAAAATAGAGACAAGCTTTATAAAGAATGGGGCTTCGAAAAAACCTTCAAAAAATGCCGTCCGATCGTACTCAACTTTTATGGTACGCCCGGCACGGGAAAAACAATTACCGCCGATGCCATTGCAATGTCTGCCAAGAAAAAGATTATCAATGTTAATTATTCTGAGTTGGAATCTAAGTATGTCGGAGATACTCCCAAAAACATATCGCGGATCTTTAGTGCGGCAAAAGAACACGATGCTGTCATTGTGTTTGACGAAGCCGACTCCTTTCTCGGAAAGAGAATCGAAAATGTACAGCAATCGGCGGATTACGGAGTGAATGTAACTCGAAGCGTCATGCTTATGGAGCTTGACAACTTTGACGGAGTGGTAGTCTTTACAACGAATTTGTATTCCAATTATGATGAAGCGTTCAAACGCAGAATTTTAATGAATATCAAGTTTTCATTACCCGACCGATTTGGCAGAGAGGCTATCTGGCGCAATATTTTGCCTGAAAAATTTCCTCTGGATCACGACATTACCGCAGAAATATTGTCTTCCAGGTATGAAAATGTTTCCGGAGCCGATATAAAGGATATTGTATTCAACTGCGCTGTGCTTGCTTTGCAGAATAATGTTGGATATGCAACTTTATGTGATTTTGATAAGGCATACAATATTGTTAATAGTCGATACGGAGATCAAAGCAATTATAAAATAGCAAAAATCACGACAGAGAGAGTAGAAGAAAGCGGTCAATATTAAAAGGAACGATGAGGGATTGGGTGGAGCATGATAAATGAAATAATAACTGCTTTTAATACGATCAAGCTCGAAAACGCTCAGAAAATGTCGCAGTCGCTGGATGGTATAAATGATGGAAGTGTGTTTCTCGATGATAATTATATATCATCGGAAATCAAGCGGCTTCAAGCATTATATAATACCATCAAGGATCGGTCTTTGAAAAACGGTACGAATATTGATACTGCAATTGAAATCAATGAGCAAATTGCCGTATTGGCTGCAAATAATGTCAATTATTTGGATATCAGCAAGGGCATATTAGATACTGTCAAATCGGATTTTTCTGTTTGTGTTGATGCTATGATATTAAAAACGCACGGTGATGACAAGGGCGCACTGCTGAAATTCAATTATTTTTGGGAAAAGCAAGATTATTGCTATGATAATTATCTTGCTCCGGTAATGTATGCCGAGCTACTTATCCGCTATACCGATAATCTTCCCAGAGCCGTTGAATGCCTCAGCACAGCTCTCCAGCTGCGTCCCACTGATATTCGGGTGCGAAAGATGTTTAGAGATACGTTACTGCGCATCGGTGATAATACAAATGCAGATATACAAAATATGATTATAAATACGTTGGAGCACAAAAAATGAAAACCTCACAGTTTTTTAAGAAAAACGGTAATTTATCCTCAACAAGGCACACTCTGAAAATCGGTGGGAATTCGATTACGTATTCATCCTCTGCGAATGGATCAAGCCAAGGAACAACCTACAATACATCTCACACTTCGGTTAGAATTGGCACGAACGGCAAAATTATCGATGCCGGATTTGGAAGAGCCGGACATTATTCATATTTCAGAAAAAATGGTTTCAGTAACCATATAAGGGGATATTGATGTTTGCAGTTGAAGATTTCATTGATAAAAACCAATCTTTTTTTGAAAATGAGGTAACCAATATACTTTTCAGCGACGAAATCAAAGAGTATTATTGTAATTTCATTGAAAAAAAGAAGCTTCCGGATTTGTACGGAAAAACCGTTATGATCACTGATAATCAATATGGAGCAGTCAAGAGCATTGTCGATATGATGTCAAGTCTTATCGACCTTGACCCGCCGCAATGCTTTGTTTACGATGATTTTTTCTATGATGTTTCATCTCACGGAATTAACACGAAGTGGTTGGAAATATCCTGTAAAACCATATCTGATTTTACCGAACGTGAGCTTGCGTTTTTTATTGCAAAGGAGCTTTGCAATATCAAAATCGGTCATACGGAAAAGTATGAGATCATTGATTTGTATTTGCAGATGATGGACAATATAAATATACCATTCTCTGATACTGTCGCTAAAAGCGAAAGGTATGCTTTGTATAAATGGTATCGCGCATCATGCTTTACTTCGGATGCTTTCGGCATGATAGCTTGCGGATCGATAGAGGAGTGCTTTTCTGCAATATTGAAAACGATACTCAACAGTCAAGAGCTTGTTGATCATGTGAATATAACCGAATATTTAAAACAAGCTGATATTATCAATTCGATGAATGATGCAGCGTTTAATGACACAAAATTAGATGAAAAGGTTCCGTACGGCAATATACGAATAAAAAAACTTTTGGCATATTTATCGACCGGTCGCGGTATGCGATCTTTTCAGAAATATAAGAGGTATTAACAATGGCATTACTTGAAATTTTATGTTGGGTTGCTATAGGTGCGCTTGCGGTAGGAGTTGTTAAGCATTATTGGGATGACATAAAAGCATGGCTCAATTCAACCGCTCTTGATGCTGTTGAAGCACACTTGGGATATGATGCGAGATTTACGATGCAGAAAGCTATATCGAAGCTGGTGCGCGTCGGTGATATGGCTTTTAACACAACGGTTATAACATCCAAAAAGAACAAGCTCGACAAATATTTCGACAGAACAACGATCGAATTTGAGGAGACCACTCAAGAATTATCAGCTGAATACGGCAATGAAATACTTGAAGAATTGAACAAGCATAATCAGCGTTTTGAGCAGGAGTTCCAATATAATACATAAGCTATCATATCGCGTCAGTAAGCTATAGAAAGGGGTATTTTATGCCGCCGAGGAATATTAAAATCACCACGGAAAAAATAATAGATCAAGCATTGATCGATCGGCAAAAGCGTGAAGAAGAGTCAATTAAAAAAATCAAAGAAAACTATGGTCATGCTGTTGATTTAATGATTCGGCATAACTATCAATCAGCTCTAATATATCTGAATAGAGCGTATGACAGTATATTAGATAATAATGCAAAAGCCGAATACGGTGGACAAATCAAAGATAAGATCAGAGAATGCAAATATCTTCTCGCTGTCAGAGAATTTGAATGGGCTAAAGGTTTGTCAAATAAAGATAAATATGTCGAAGTAAGAGCATTATTTTACGATATGGATATCCGGTATTATAAAGATTCTCAAACATATTTATCAAGATGTGATCAGAAGATTGTAAATTTTGAACGTCGTGATCGATTCAATGAGCGATTTAACGCTTTTTCACGTTTGATCAGAAAAGAAGAAAAAACAATTGATGATTATAACGATATAATCTCCAAAGCTGATGAGCTGATCAATAAGTATCCTGACCTTCTGTCAAATAAAGCAAGGATGGATATCATGGATCAGATGGATAAGATCAGAGAATGCAAATATCTTCTCGCTGTCAGAGAATTTGAATGGGCTGAAGGTTCGTCAAATAAAGATCGATATGTCAAAGTAAGGTCATTATTTTACGATATGGATATCCGGTATTATAAAGATTCTCAAACATATTTATCAAGATGTGATCAGAAGATTGTAAATTTTGAACGTCGTGATCGATTCAATGAGCGATTTAACGCTTTTTCACGTTTGATCAGAAAAGAAGAAAAAACAATTGATGATCATAAAGATATAATCTCCAAAGCTGATGAGCTGATCAATAGGTATCCTGACCTTCTGTCAAATGAAGCAAGGAAGGATATCATGGATCAGATGGAAATCTCATGCAAAAAAGTAGAAAAAAATGATTTTGCTAAACCACTAACGCATACTTTAATGATAGGGTTGTCATTTATACTATTCATTTTGATTTGTTGTGCACCGGATGAAGAAATATTAAACATTGCAATTAGATTCCAGGTGATATTGACCATTGTATATATAGCTGTATGTATAAACCTTTATAATTGAAAGTGGCGGTGACGCTTGGTTTCATAAATATTACGCTGCAAATGTATTTTCGGTGATACAATCATTTGTATATTATGCTGTATTTATAACTTTTTTCAACATTATCGAATAGATATTATTCAACTCAAAAGCAGGTGATATAAGTTTTATATCACCTGCTTTTTCTCAGCGCATTTTCAGGAAACCGCACCTCAATATGCGCGAAGTCGATATTACAATAAAAATTTGCACTAAAAACAAATTACGATTGGGATTTGCTTATAGACCGAGGCGACTCTAAGTCGCCTTTTTTTCATCCTCCTATGCCCGCGCCGTCATCTGATCTCCAAATGCCAGCCGTGCTTTTGGGTGAACGAAAAAATCGTTGTCGAGCAGTTTTGAATGTCCATTCGCAGGATACCGGCAGGGAGCCGATCGAGCGTTTCCTCGGGAAGCCCCGAGGTGATCAGCGTGAACGCCTTGATGATCCCGCCGTGCGTCACGACCGCGTATTTGAGCTCCCGCTCCCGCGTCTCGAGCTGTGCCTCGGCTTCGAGACGCGCCTTGAAGCGTCTTACGCGCGCTTTGATGCTGTCCGAGCTCTCCATGCCGTAGATCCCGAGGTCCATCACGCTCTTGCGCCGTCCGTATTCCTCGCCGTACAGCTCCAAAAGCTCGTTCGGATGCCGCCCGAAATATGCGCCCGTGTTTATCTCGCGAAGATCGTCATCGAAGACGAAGCCGCCCGAATGGTAGACCTCGGGGAAAATTATTTCGGCAGTCTGCTTGGTTCGAAGGATATCCGAGCAGAAATATTTGTCAAATTCGACTTCCGCGTAACGCTCGTGCGCCGCCGCTGCCTGACTTCTGCCTATCTCCGAGAGGCGGATGGGTCCCCAGCCCTGGTGAACGCCGCTTGCGTTGCAGGTAGTTTGACCGTGTCTTATAAAGTAAAATTTCATTTTGTCAATCCTCGTTTTCGGGATAGCTGTAGGAAATGTCGGAAATTTTCACCGTTTCGCCGTCGTCGATCAGCGTGTAATACTGCGCACGGGTCGCATCGCTGACGAGGTCGTTTCGGAAGGTGCCGTCGTTTTCCATTATTTTGTAGGTGAATTTGTAGATGTATTTATCGACCGCTTTGCCGCCGACCGTGATCTCCGAGCGCGATATGTACTCGACCTCGATGTCGTAGAGCTTCTGCATCGTGATCCGCTCGAAACGCTCGTGCGACTCGAAATATTCGGCGGTGTAAAAGCCGTTCACAAGCTCGGCATCGCCCTTCATCAGCGCGTCAACGTACTCGCCGAACATCTCGACCGCGCGCCCGTAGGACGAATAGTCGCCGTCCACAAGCCCGACCGACATTCCGTTTTCGGTGTAGGTGATGAAGCGGCTCTTCTCGAGCCATTCCTTATTTTGGAAGATATCCGACTCCCAGTCGGGGTCGTAGAGGCTCAGACGGTGCTGACCCTTGCCGTCGTAGACGACCTGCTCGGTCTCCTTTTCCTTGAAAAGCCCGAGATCGAGGTCGAAGGTCAGCTCACCGGTACTCATGAAAAACAGTCCGATGACGCATATAATGCAGGCGGCGGCGGTGATTATCGCCGCGTTGCGCTTGCGCTTACGCTTTGCGTGGTCGATCGGGGGTTCGGGGGCAGTATCGTTCGATGAAGCTGAACCGTTTGAGCCGTCCGATCGAGCGTCGAGCCGCACCGAGCCGCGAAACGCTTCGCCGCTTGCGGGCTTTGAAGGGTTCGGCGAACTTGAAGCCTTTGCGGCCTCGGAGGAGTCGTTTTTTTCGAAGTGTGAATTATTCTCAGCCATTTATGAATCTCGTGAGGTTGTTCTTGCCGATGCGGATACCCTTGAGATTGTCTTCGGAGCCTTCAAATTCAACGGTGATGTAGCCGTCATAGCCGACGTTCTTGAGTATCTGGACGCTCTGGTATATCTTAGCCTCGCCCTGACCGATGATCGCGCCGCGCAGATAGTTCATTCCGCGGGTTCTGAACCAGCCCTCGCCGGGGTTGATCTCCATGCCCGACTTCCAGAGGAAGTCCTTCGCATGGACGTGCTTTGCGTAGGGAGCCATGATAGCGACCGACTTCGTGGGATCCTCATCGGCGCACATGAAGTTTCCGAGATCGACGAGTGCGCCGAAGTTCGGGTGAGCGACTGTGTTCACGAGCTTTTCAACGCGGAGCGCGTCCTGCGAGAAGTAGCCGTGGTTTTCGCTCATCGTGCCGACACCCTTGGACTCGGCGTAATCGGCGATGTCGCGGGTAGCCTTGACGAAGATCGGGAGCGCGTCATCGTAGCCGCGGCAGATCTTCTTAGATGCGGGGAAGGGACCGCCCATGTCGTGGCGCATATTCTTTGCACCGAGCAGAGCCGCGAAATCAACGTGACGCTTGACATTTGCGACCATTGCGTCGAAGTTGTCGTCGAGGAAGTTTGCGCCGACGCAGTATGCGACGACCTCGAGGTTCTTCTCGGCACAGCGTTCGCGAACCGCCTTTGCGATCTCGGGGTCGAGGTTGTTCGACCATGCGGCATCGACAAATTCGATACCGTCGAAGCCGAGCTCTGCGGTCTTATCGATGACACCGAGGATACCGAGGGTATCGACGTACTGTCCGAAGCTGTAGGTTGTAACAGAAAGTTTCATTGGTTTTATTCTCCTTAAATATTGTTTTTTACTGTAACGGCGGCTTTTCCCCAAAAGCCACCGTTATGTCCCCGCCGAAGGCTTTCGGCGCACAAGCTCATCGTCGGACGCAGCCCGAGATCAAAGCCGGGTGAAGCCGCCCGGAGCCGTGGCTGAAGCCTTTAGCGGGGGAAAAGGTCATCTCAGCTCGAAGCCGAAGAAGTTCTTCGCGTTGTTGTAGCAGATGTCGGCGACCGTCTGAGCTAGGGTCTCCATGTCCGCGGGATATTCGCCGTTCTCGACCCAGCGTCCGAGAAGGTCGCAGAGGATGCGGCGGAAATATTCGTGGCGGGTGTAGCTGATGAAGGAGCGCGAGTCGGTCAGCATTCCGAGGAAGCAGCCGAGGCTCGATACGTTCGCGAAATCGGTCATCTGACGGCGCATTCCGTCCAGATTGTCGTTGAACCACCAGCCCGAGCCCTGAATGACCTTCGGCTTTCCGTCACCCGCAAGCGAGAAGCAGCCGCAGAGTGACGCGACCGCGAGGTTGTCGTTGCCGTTGATCGAATAGAGTATCGTGCGCGGCAGACTGTCGGTCGAGTCCATCTTGTTGAGCAGTGCCGAGAGCTGCGTAATCATTTCTAAGTTTCCGAGCGTGTCGAAGCCCGTGTCGTGTCAGATCCTTGCGATCATACGGATGTTCTGAT
>CAYRKS010000001.1:0-44963 GCA_964424855.1 uncultured Lachnospiraceae bacterium | reverse complement strand
TCTCCATCAGCTTCGACTTCAGCATCTTGAGCGCGGTCTCCTTGTTCTGGAGCTGCGAACGCTCGGTCTGACAGCCGACAACTATTCCGGTAGGAAGGTGAGTTATGCGGATAGCAGAGTCGGTCTTGTTTATGTGCTGACCGCCCGCACCCGACGAACGGTGCGCCGTGATCTCAAGATCCTCGTCGCGAAGCTCTATCTTTCCGTCGTCCTCAAATTCGGGCATTACCTCGACCGAGGCAAACGACGTGTGCCGTCTTCCCGACGAATCGAAGGGAGATACTCTGACCAGACGATGAACGCCCGCCTCGCTCTTGAGATAGCCGTAAGCATTCGTTCCCGAGACCATGATGGTCGCGCTCTTAATGCCCGCTTCCTCGCCGTCGAGCCAATCGACCAGCTTTACGTTAAAGCCGTGCTTCTCACCCCAACGGGTGTACATACGATAGAGCATGAGTGCCCAGTCCTGAGCCTCGGTTCCGCCCGCGCCCGGATGGAACGAAACGATCGCATTGTTGCGGTCGTATTCGCCCGAGAGCAGGACCTCGATACGCTGACGCTCCTCTTCGTTTTCGATAGCCTTGAGCTCGCTTTCGACCTCCTCGACCACCGATTCGTCGTTCTCCTCAATGCCCATCTCGGCGAGAACGATAGCGTCCTCGAGCTTGTCTCTGAGAGCCTCCCAGCCGGCTACTCTGTCCTTCTTCTGCTTGATCTTCTGAAGCACACGGCTCGAATTTTCGGCATCGTTCCAGAAATCCGGCTCGGTCGTCGCCTTTTCGTCCTCCTCGATCTCGGCTCTGAGCTGCTCAATTCTGAGAGCCGAGGCGAGCTCGTTTATGTCGGCGCGCATATTTGTAAGCTTGTATTTCGCGTCTTCAAGTTGTATTATCAATGAATTGTTCTCCTTTTCAGCGGTCTGCCCGCTTTCTCGGGCAGACCGTTTTTTAATATTTCACCTGCTTTATTCGCAGCTTATTCCGGCTTGACTTCCTCCATGATATATGCCTCGAGGATGTCGCCCTCCTTGATGTCGTTGAAACGCTCAAGTCCGATTCCGCACTCAAAGCCCTGTGCGACCTCTCTTGCGTCATCCTTGAAACGCTTGAGCGAGGATATCTTATCCTCGAAGATCACAACGCCGTCGCGGACGACTCTTATCTCGGCATTTCTCGATACCTTTCCGTCCTGGACATACGATCCAGCAATAGTTCCGACATTAGGAACGTGGATGGTCTGGCGAACCTGCGCGTGTCCGAGAAGAGTCTCCTTGAACTTCGGAGCAAGCATACCCTTCATCGCCGCCTCGATCTCCTCGATGCACTCGTAAATGATACGGTAGGTGCGTATCTCGACGCTCTGCTTCTCGGCAGAATCGATCGCGCCCTTGTCGGGACGGACATTGAAGCCGACAATCAGTGCATTGGAAGCCGATGCGAGCATTACATCGCTCTCGGTGATTCCGCCGACCGCGGTGTGGATGATGTTGACTCTGACCTCTTCATTGGTCAGCTTCTGGAGCGACTGCTTGACTGCCTCTGCGGAGCCTCCGACATCAGCCTTGACAATGATGTTGAGATCCTTTACGCCCTCGGAGATCTGATCGAAGAGCGCATCGAGGCTGACCTTTGCGTTCGCCTTGAACTGCTCCTCCTTCGACTTGGTTCTTCTCTGCTCGGCAAGCTCTCGAGCCATGCGCTCGTCCTCGACCGCCGCAAATTCGTCTCCAGATTCGGGAACCTCCGCAAGTCCGATTATCTCTACCGGTACCGAAGGTCCTGCGGTCTTTACCGTTCTGCCCTTGTCATCGGTCATCGCGCGGACACGTCCGACCGCAGTTCCGGCAATAACTATGTCGCCCGTGTTGAGCGTTCCGTTCTGAACGAGCACCGTCGCAACGGGTCCGCGTCCCTTGTCAAGCTTAGCCTCGAGGATGAGACCCTTAGCACGGCGGTTCGGATTTGCCTTGAGCTCCTTCATGTCGGCAACGAGCATTACGTTTTCGAGAAGATCCTCAATGCCCGCGCCCGTGAGTGCCGAAACAGGTACGCAGATAACATCTCCGCCCCATTCCTCGGGAACAAGCTCATATTTGGTGAGCTCCTGCTTTACATTGTCGGGATTTGCGCTCGGCTTATCCATCTTGTTTATCGCAACAACGATATCTATGCCGGCAGCCTTTGCGTGGTTTATTGCCTCGATGGTCTGCGGCATGATTCCGTCATCTGCGGCAACGACGAGGATCGCGATATCGGTCGATTTCGCACCTCTTGCACGCATCGCGGTGAATGCCTCGTGACCGGGAGTGTCGAGGAAGGTCATGTCGCGATCGTTTACCTTTACACGGTATGCACCGATCGCCTGGGTGATTCCGCCCGCCTCTCCTGCGGTAACGTTCGTGTGGCGGATCGCATCGAGCAGCGAGGTCTTTCCGTGGTCAACGTGTCCCATTACGCAGACAACGGGTGCTCTCGGTACAAGCTCGTCTGCATTGTCCTCCGACTCGTCGAAAAGACGATCCTCAATTGTAACAACGACCTCGCGAGTTACCTTCGCACCAAGCTCGTCGGCTACGAGATATGCAGTATCAAAGTCGATAGTCTGGTTCACGGTAGCCATGACACCGAGTCCCATGAGCTTCTTTATAACCTCTCCGGCGGTCATCTTGAGACGGGAGGCAAACTCGCCGACCGTGATCTCATCGGGAACAGTGATCTGAAGCGGCTGCTTCTTTGCTCTCTCAACACCCTGCTTGCGAAGCTTCTCCATCGCAACGCGCTCCTTCTCGCGCTGAGACTGATAGTCGCGATTGTTCTGCTTCTTGAGCTTCTGCTTCTCGCCGCGGCTGTCCTTGTCGGACTCGGGTACAAAGCTCTCGAGACGCTCGTCGTACTTCTCGAGATCGACCGTCGCCGTTCTCGTATCGACTACGCGGCTCTCGCCCGGCTTCGGTGCGTTCTTTCCGCGAGTGTAGGTGTGAACCGGATCACTCTTTCTGCGAGGTCCGTTAGAGCCCGAATCCTTGTCCTTATCCTTAAAGCCACCGAAGCCTCCAAAGCCTCCGCCAAAGCCGCCCGAACGGTCGCCGCCCTGAGAGCGTCCGCCGCCGAAGCCCTGCGAACGATCCTGACGATTGCCCTGACCCGCACGGTCGTTCTGGAAACGATCGCCCTGAGGACGATTCTGTGCGCGGTCTCCCTGGGGGCGTTCGCCCTGGGGACGGCTCTGATTCTGTGAACGCTCGGGACGATTTGCGTTTGCCGCGCCCTGCGAACGATCGTTTCGTCCGTTCGAACGATCTGACTGACCACGGTCATTTTGACCTCTGTCATTTTGACCTCTGTCGTTCTGAGGACGCTCACCCTGACGATTGCCGTTCTGTGCGCGCTGATCGTTGGTGCGTTCACCCTTGTTGTCGCCTCTGCGCTCGTTCTGACCGTTCTGAGGACGCTCCGAACGATTCTGAGTGCGGCTGCGATCACCGCTCTTCGCAGTGTCGGTCTTGTGATTTTCGGTCTTTGCAGGCTCGGTCTTTGCCGCCTCAGCCTTTTCGGAGTCGGTCGTTTCACTCTTGGGCGCGTCATTCTTCGGAGCCTCGCTCTTTGCCGGCTTCTTAGCCTCGCCTCTCTGCTCGGTCTTCTTTGCATCGGACTTGGGTTCGAGCTTGAGCTTACCGTCGATATAATCGCCTATCCCGCTTATCTGATTGCGGTTAGTGAGCTCGTTCATCACCAGATTGAACTCCTCGGGATCGATCGTTCCCGAGGAAGACTTCCCCTCAACACCGTTTTCGTTCAATATATCGAGGATCTCCTTGTTCTTTACTCCGAGATCCTTTGCCAGCTCGCTTATGCGAGTCTGCTTCTTCTGATTAGCTGCCATATTCTGTAGTTCATCCTTTCAGTCGGTAGTCAGTTCGCCTCGCTGTCGTCAAACAGCGCGGCAATTCCGTCGGCAAAATGTATGTCGGTTATCGAGATGACCATTATCTCGCCCGTTTTGCCGATCTGATGGCTCAGCTCCGATGAGCTTATCGGAGCTATGCACATATCGCTCTCGTAATATTTGCAGGCATCGATGATACGCTTTTTAGTGTTTGCCGAGGCATCGGAGGCAACGATCGTCAAGATCGCATTTCCGCGCCGTATCGAATCGCGGCAGAGATCGGTACCGCATACGAGCTTGCGCCCGCGTGCGGCAAGTCCCAGAAGCGATAAAAGCTTCCTCTCGCCGCCGACCCTCAGGCTGTGAAGCCCCTCAAAGCTGCCGCGCTCGTTATTTGTCATTTCCATATCTTCGTTTCGGTTATTCATTTCCGGCAAGCTCCTTTTCCAGCGCGTCCCATACCTCGTCCGGGATCGCGACCTCAAGACTGTGTTCGATCCGCTTTGCGCGGCGGCATTTTTTCAGACACTCAACATCCCTGCAAACATACGCTCCGCGCCCCGATTTGCGTCCGGTAAGGTCGAGCGAAACGCTGCCGTCCGGAGCTCTTACGACCCTCGCAAGCTCGGTCTTGGGCTTGGCTTCGCCGCAGCCGAGGCACTTGCGCTCGGGAAGCTTCTTTTTCTTCGCCGTGTTTTTATCCTGCAAAATATTATTTCCTCCGGTTTTTTCTCCCGGCGGCAGAGCTTTATGTCATCTCCGCCTGCCGGATAGCTATATTTTCGGTGCTTTTGAAGCCGTGGACTGCCATGGCCGTCAGACTTCGGGCTCTGCCTCGGGCGATACCTCGGCTTCCTCCGCCTCGTCCTCGTCGGTCTCAGCCGCTTCGACTGCCTCAGCGGTCTCCTCCTCAACCTCATCAAGGGTCTCGGTCTCCTCTGCCTCGCCGATGCCGTCGTCAATGATTATCGGCTCGGCTCTGACAAGCTCCTCTTCCTCCTCGGCGGATTCGATAAAGGCGCGCTTTGCCGCTTCCTCTTCTTCGAGTGCCGACTTCGTTTTGATGTCAATCTTAAAGCCGGTCAGACGCGCGGCAAGACGCGCATTCTGTCCCTCCTTACCTATGGCAAGTGAGAGCTGATCCGCCGCAACGACAACTCGGCAGGAACGCTCGTTGTCAATAATGACCTCCTGAACCGCTGCGGGCGAAAGAGCCGCGCTGATGTACTCGGCGGGATCCTCGCTGTACTTAACGATATCGATCTTTTCACCGCGAAGCTCGTTTATTATCGGCTGGATACGCATTCCGCGGTTTCCGATGCAGGCACCGATCGGATCGACGTTCGGGTCGCGGCTCATTACCGCCATCTTCGTGCGCGAGCCCGCCTCACGGGTTATCGACATGATAACGACAACGCCGTCGTGAATCTCGGGGATTTCAAGCTCGAAAAGACGCTTTACAAGTCCGGCAGCCGTTCTCGAAAGGCTTACGAGCGGACCGCGCACCGATTCCTTCATTACCTCGGTGACAAATACCTTGATATGCTCGCCGACGCTGAACTTCTCGCCCGGGATCTGATCGTTCTTCTTGAGGTAGACCTTGCTCGTTCCGGTATCGACCAGTACGTCCTCGTTCTCGGGATCGACCTTATCGACGATAGCGGTGATGATCTCTTCCTTCTTGCTTTCATACTCCTTGATCATCATCGAACGCTCCGCCTCGCGGATGCCCTGGATGATGACCTGCTTTGCGGTCTGCGCCGAGAGACGACGGAAGTTCTTCGGCTTCAGCTCAGTCTCACATACGCCGCCGAGCGTGTATCTGCGGTTGACCTTCAGCGCGTCCTCGAGAGTTATCTCGGTTTCGGGATTTTCGACCTCGGAAACTATGTTCTTCTGCTCAAACATCTTTATCGACTGCTTTGCACGGTCGATCTCAACGCGAACATTGTCAAGACCGTTCTTATCCTTCTTGTACGCACTTATAAGAGCCGCCTCAACTCTCTCGAGCATATAATCGACCGATATGCCCTTTTCCTTCTCAAGCAGCTCAAGAGCCTCAAATAACTCAGAATTCATTTTTTAATAACCATTCCTTTCAAAAATAACAAACAGATCAGAAATCAAATACTGTCCTTGCCTTGGATACCGACTCGAGCGGTATGCTGTAAAGAGCTTCGCCCTCCTTTATGACGGCAACATCGTTCTCAAACGACTCGAGCGTGCCGACAAAGGACTTCTTTCCGGGATACGCCTCGAGCGGCGCAAAAAGACGCAGCTCAAGCTTTTCGCCGATAAGCACCTCATAGTGCCACGGATATTTCACATCGCGCTCAAGTCCCGGAGACGAGACCTGAAGGTTGTATGCCTCCTCGATCGGGTCGAGCTCATCGAGCAGCGGATCGATCGTCCGATGCACCCTTTCGCAGTCCTCGATTGTTATACCATCGTCGCTGTCGATCGTAAAGCGCAGAAAATAATCCGCACCCTCCTTGACATATTCAATGTCCCATACCTCATAGCCCAGCTCGTTTATAACCGGCGTGAGAGCCTCCGAGACCTGCGAGACTATGCTTTTTGCGTTTTTCTTGTTTTTCATTTACACTCCCCGCTTTGCTACAAAATTAAGAGTGGGCTTTTTTGAAACCCACTCTCCTTTATACTTGATCTTACTATATATAGTATATCACATTTCGGCTCAAAATGCAATAGGTAAATGAAAATTTCTCCGATTTTTTCTCGGTTTTTTTGATTTTCATCTCTTACCGACCGCCGCTTTCCTCTTCTATAAGCCTTCCCAGCCCCGAAACCGTGCAGTCAAGCGGAGCTTCGACCGCCGAGACCGGCAGCTGTACCTCGGCTTCTATGTACTCGGCAATGCCCGGAAGTGCCGCGCCTCCGCCGACCAGTACGACTCTATCGACTGTTGCCTCCACTCCGGCATAGCGCGGAAGATTCTGCTTTACCGCCGTTATGCAGTCGAGAGCACCCTTTATCTGCGGCGCGGCACAGCGCAGCAGCTCCGAGGGCGAAACACTCTTTTTCTTCGGAAGCCCCGTCGAGGTGTCGAGCCCGGTTATTGTTATCGGCTCACCCTCATCGATGAGCGAGAGCTTGTGCTTTGCGTTCGATGCCGCGATTTTTGTCGCCGCAAGCCCGTATCTCCGCCTTAAATACGCGCATATCGCCTTGTCCGCATCTCGTCCGCCGCCGAAGTAGGTCTCGGTGCGCAAAATATCTCCGTCGCGCATATACGAGCATTCGACCGAGCCCGCTCCGATGTCGCAGAGCAATATCCCGCCTTCATCCGAAAATCCGCTCCCCTTCAGTGCGGCGATCGGCGACTCGATAAATTCACTTCGCGATACCCGACAGTCGGCAAGCGCGGAGCGGATCATCTGACGGTTCTCACCGCTTATTCCCGCTTTAACCGCGACATATACCCGCTTGCGCCCCGAAGGCGCGGCAGTCTCGATAAATCTGTCGAGCATCTCGGCGGTCAGATTAAAATCACTTATAACACTGTCGCGGATCGGTCGCCGTATCGTGACCGATCCGGGCGCACGACCGCGTATCAGCAGTGCCTCGGTGCCTACCGCGATCACATTTCCCTCGGCATCGACCGCCGCAAGCGACGGCTCGCGAAGCACTATCCCCTTGCCCTTTACATATATCTCGGTGTTGCAGCCTCCAAAGTCAAGGCCGATAATTGATCTCATAGCTACAGAAGTTCCTTTCCGCTCCTTCTTTCGGAGCCTTCACATGAAGGCAGCCCGGAAATTTGTTTTCGGAGCTTCCTCAAAATATTATCCTCGTTTGCGGCTTTTCGTTCGATTTTTCCGAAGCGCAAAAAGCCCCTATGCTAATATTATAAATTATCTCGGGCGATTTGTCAAGTCCTGTCTTGACTATCGGCAAAATATATGGTATAATATTTATATAAAACGCTTTTAAGAAAGGAATCGCCTCGGATACCCGACCCAAAAATTCGAGGCATAATGCCAAACCAATGATAATAAATCCCGAATTTTTACCGATCTCGCGCGCCGATATGCAGAGCCGCGGCTGGGATCGCCCCGATTTCGTCTATGTCTGCGGCGACGCATACGTTGACCATCCGAGCTTCGGAGCGGCAATAATAACCCGTGTTCTCGAAGCAGAGGGCTATCGCGTCGCGTTTCTCGCTCAGCCCGATTATAAATCCTGCGAAGCCTTCAAGGAGTTCGGTCGCCCCCGTCTCGGCTTCCTCGTCTCTGCCGGAAATATCGACTCTATGGTCGCGCATTACACCGTTTCAAAGAAAAAGCGCAACTATGACTATTATTCGCCCGGTGGAAAGATGGGCAAACGCCCCGACCGCGCCGTCATAGTCTACTGTAACCGCATCCGCGAGGCATACGGTGATGTCCCGATAATCCTCGGAGGTCTCGAAGCCTCCCTCCGCCGCCTCGCACACTATGACTATTGGGACGATAAGGTTCGCCGCTCGATACTCGTCGATTCCCGCGCGGATATACTCACCTACGGCATGGGCGAAAATATCCTTCGCAGGATAGCAAAGCTCCTCGACAAGGGTGTTCCCGTCAAAAAGATACACGATGTCCGCGGAACCGTATACCTCACCTCGCGCGAGGATAAGCCGCATTTCGAGGTCGCGGGCGAATGGGATTACGATGACCTCAAAACCGATAAACGCCGCTATGCAGAGGCATTCGGTGTTCAGTATAAAAACACCGACGCAATATCCGGAAAGGCTCTGGTCGAATATTACGACAACAAAATGCTCGTCCAGAATCCGCCCATGCCTCCGCTCGAGCGCGAGGAGCTCGATGCGGTATACGCTCTGCCCTATGCTCGAAAGCCTCACCCGATCTACGATAAGGAGGGCGGAGTCCCGGCAATAACCGAGGTCGAGATGTCGGTAACGCATAACCGCGGCTGCTTCGGTGCCTGCGCCTTCTGCGCCATTGCCTTCCACCAGGGACGAACCGTCCGCTCGAGATCGATCGATTCGGTCGTCGAGGAGGCAAAGCTCATAACCACTCTGCCCAATTTCAAGGGCTATATCAACGATGTCGGAGGCCCGACCGCCGATTTCCGCTATCCCGCCTGCAAAAAGCAGCTCGAGAGCGGCGTATGTCCCAACCGCCGCTGCCTCGCTCCGACCCCCTGTAAAAACCTCGAGGTCGATCACACCGAATATATCGAGCTGCTCTCAAAGATCGAGGCTCTGCCGAAGGTCAAAAAGGTCTTTATCCGCTCGGGAATACGCTTTGACTACGTTATGGCAGATAAAAACGAGGAGTTTTTCAAAAAGCTCGTTCGTGACCATGTCAGCGGTCAGCTCAAGGTCGCACCCGAGCACTGTGCCGCTCAGGTGCTCGGCTGTATGGGCAAGCCCTCGATCGAGGTCTTCGAAGCCTTCAAAAAGCGTTATTTCGAGCTGACAAAGAGCTTCGGCAAGGAGCAGTATCTTGTCCCCTATCTCATGTCGAGTCACCCCGGAAGCCGTCTCTCGGACGCGGTGGAGCTTGCGGAATATCTGAAGACCTGGGGCTATTCGCCCGAGCAGGTTCAGGATTTCTATCCGACCCCCGGAACCGCCTCGACCGTAATGTATTACACCGGACTCGATCCCCTCACGATGAAGCCGGTCTACTGCGCCGTCGATTACGAGGAGAAAAAGCTCCAGCGCGCACTTCTACAGTGGGGTAAGCCCGAAAACGCACCTCTTGTACGAAAGGCTCTGCGTCTCTGCCACCGCGAGGATCTGATCGGCTTCTCGCCCGAATGCCTCGTAAAGCCCGAGCGTGAGCCTCACGGTGCATATGATGCTCATCGTCCCGACCGAAGACCGTCGAAAACTCAGAGCTTCAAAAATGAGCCGAGAAGACCCGGAGATCGCCCCGGCAAAAAGCACACCGCCGAGCAAAAGCCGCCGCATTCCTCCTCACCTCGCCGCGATGAACGCCGTCCGAGCGGATATTCCGAGCAAAAGCCCTACCAAAAATCGGGCAAAAATCAGCCGCCTAAGCGAAATGATCATGACCGCCGCCGCAGACCCTGAAGCCCGCTTTAAGCTGATTTAACATTACATTAACCTTACATTTACGAAAAAACCATTGCAAAAAAATCCTGAATGGTGTAGAATATATTCATGCTAATACGAAAGGACTGATAAAGATGCCGATGCAAACCGCAGATAAGGAAAAACAAAATCCTGCCGATCGTTCCAAGACGATAACCTTCTCCGTCCGCGACGAAAAGGAGGACGAGATGAAGAATACCCTCACCACCATTTACGAGGCTCTTCGCGAAAAGGGCTACAATCCGATCAACCAGCTCGTCGGATACATACTCTCAGAGGATCCGACCTACATCACCAACTATAAGAACGCGCGCAGCCTCATCCGCCGTATCGACCGCGACGAGCTTCTCAACGCACTCGTTCGGAACTACCTCGGTATCTGATCTTCGCCCGAATTTTATAGGTATGGAAATATACGATCTCAAAAAAATGAAAAAAAAGGAGAGCCTCGGCTCTCCTTCTTGTGCTGAAATAAGACTTCGGCTCGAGCTTGAAAAGGGACTTACGATCGCGCTCGGCAGCTTTGACGGCGTTCACCGAGGACACGCCGCGCTCATAAACGCGGCGATCGAAAACGCAAGGAAAAACGACCGTCCCTGCGCCGTCTGGACCTTCTCCGACGATCCCGGAGTTCTGCCCGAAAAGCTCGGTATGCGCTCGCTCACGACTCTCCCCGAAAAGCTATCGAGCCTTTCCGAGCTGGGGGTCGATTACGCAATACTCGCCGATTTCGCCGATGTCCGCGGTCTCTCGCCCGAGAAATTCGTAAAGGAGCTGCTTATCGGTGAATGCGGCGCAAAAACGCTCGTCTGCGGCTTTAATTACAGCTTCGGAAAAAACGGCGTGGGAAGCTCCGAGACCCTAAAGGCTCTCGCCGATGACTGCATAGTCGTCCCACCGATCAACGCCGACGGTATGCCGATCAGCTCAAGCTCTATTCGACACCTTCTCGAAAGCGGAGATACCGAGACCGCCGCTTCACTGCTCGGACATCCCTTTTTCCTCGATGCTCCCGTTATGCACGGAAAGGAGCTGGGACGCACTCTCGGACTCCCGACGATAAATCAGGACTTCCCGAGCGGAAAGCTCGTACCGCTCCACGGTATATACGCCTCGCTCGTAACGATCGACGGCAAAAAATATGTCGGTGCCTCAAACATCGGAGTTCGACCGACCGTCGATTCGAGCGACCGCGTGAACTGTGAGACCCACATCCTCGGCTTTTCGGACTGGGTATACGGAAAAACCGTCCGCGTTGAGCTTTTCAAACGCCTCCGCGGGGAAATGAAATTCTCGGATGTCGATGCACTAAAGACGCAGATCGAGCGCGATTCGAACACCGCACTCGATTATTTCAAGGGCAAAACGCTATGAAAAGGATATTATCGCTTATTTTGGCTCTCCTGACGCTTTTCTGCCTGATCGTCCCGATCGCCGCAGAGGATGAGGAGGAGTCCTACGATCCGCCCGAGCTTCTGAACATCACCTCGGCAAGTGTCTACTGCGTCGAGGAAAACCGCTTCATATACGGTCTTAATGAAGAAAAGCAGGTCTACCCGACCTCGACCGTAAAGCTCATGGTCGCGATCCTCGCCGTTGAAGCTCTCGGAAGCGACCTCGACCGTAAAATAACCGTTCCGGTCGAAGCGATACTCAATGTTCAGGGAAATAATATCGGTCTGAAGCGCGACGAGGTCTTGACCGTTCGCGAGCTACTGTATGCACTGATCTGCGGCGGAGCAAATGATGTCGCAAATGTCCTTGCCTATGAGATATCCGGCTCGATAGATGAGTTCGTAAAAAAAATGAACGATAAGGCTCAGGAGCTCGGTGCGGTCAACACAAAATACATGAACGTCTCGGGCATCCATCACCCCGCAATGGTCACGACAGCAAAGGATACCGCGATCATCGCCGCCTATGCCGCACATTCCGAGTTCATCTGCGAGGTGTCCTCGGCGGAAAAATATGTCCTCGAGGCGACCAACAAATCAAAGTCGCGAACGATATATAACAAAAACTACTATTTCGCGACAAATATGGAGTATAAATACATCTGGTCCGTCCCGCGCGGACTCAACGCCGGCTTCACAAAGGAGGGCGGCTACTGCGTCGCCACCACCGCCTCAAAGGACGGTCTCACCTATGTGGTCACGGTCATGGGGGGCTCAGAGGACGATACCTATATCTACTCCTATACCGAGGCGGCAAAGCTCGTAAAATGGGCTTTGAAGGCATACGGCTATAAGACCGTTCTCTCGACCTCGGATATGATCTGCGAGGTGCCAGTAAAGCTCGCAAGCAAGGTCGATTATGTCTCGCTTTTCCCCTCCGAGCTTATCGAGCTCTACCTCCCGGTCGATGTAAATGTCGAGACCGATGTCAAAATATCGTGGGAGCTTACCACCGATACCTTCACCGCTCCGGTCAGCGAGGGCGCGGTAGGAGGAAGGCTCACCGTCTCCTTCGAAGACCCCGACCGCGGAGACAGCTTCGTCGGTCATTATGAGCTCATCACCCGAAACAGCGTCGATCGAAATAATTTTCTCTACATAATCGACCTCGTAGGCATGATCTTCGAGACCTCCGCCTTCAAGGTAATCGTCGTTGTCCTGATCCTCTGCGTAATAGCCTATTTCGCCGCGGCTTTCTGGATATGGAACCGAAGACAAAAGCAGCTTCAAAGACAGCAAAGGCGCAAGCAGCCCATCAAACCGCAAAGCAGCGCAAATCGGCAAAAACGCCGCTGATATATCAAAAGTATAACGCCAAAGGCAGACTCGTAAAATGCGGGTCTGCCTTTTTTCGAAGCTTATCAGCGTTCAAGCATTATATTAAATATGCCGTTTTTCGCGCACTTTCCGTTCTTTCGAGTCGGAAGTCCTTAAATATCATCGCATTCAAAAGAACAAAAAGCGCAATAAATTCACTCCTCGCATGGATCTGCCAAAGCCGAACGGTTTTCGAATTTATCCGCGAAGCGGTCGATGTGATCAACCGCAGAGCCTCGAGCCTTGCAAATATCCGCTTGAAATCCCTTCCGAAAAGCTCGGCGGCATATTCATCATCAAACGTGAAGCCGTCATTTAAACCGAAAAGCACAAATACCGCATCCAGCACCTCGCGCTCCGACAGTATCTCGAAAAAGCGGCGATATTCCTCATCGGCGCGAAGCACCGAGCCAAAGCCGTTTTCGGGTCTCAAAAGCAGCATAAAAAGCTCCGGCTCATAGCCCATGAGACTTATCGCAAGCCCGTCCTCAGCCTCAAGCCTTAATAACCCCTCGTCATTCGCCTCGAAGCCCCTGCCGAGACTTTGCTTTATCAGCCGATCGAGCAGTGTCAGCCGCTCTCCCCTCGGACAGCTCTCAAGCTGCCGCGCTATGCTTTTCGACAGCTCCGAAGCCTCAATTACTTCATAGCCCAAAAGCTCATTCGGCGAGCTTTTCAGCACCGATGAGAGCTTAATAAGCATAGAGACCTCGGGCATCGCACTTCCGCGCTCCCATTTCGATATGGTTTGCGGCGAAACCCCAAGCTCCTCCGATAGCTGCTCCTGCGTCATTCTCATCTCGGTACGCAAGCGTCTTAAATTCTCCGAAAGCATTTTTATCCCCCTCACTCCCCTAAGCTCCGCACATCGACAAGCCTCAGCAGCAGAAAAAGCCGCTCATCGTAAATCAGC
Source organism: uncultured Lachnospiraceae bacterium (assembly GCA_964424855.1). GTDB lineage: Bacteria > Bacillota > Clostridia > Oscillospirales > CAG-272 > Flemingiibacterium. Next base: position 31,306 of record CAYRKS010000001.1, on the reverse strand, counting down.
CGATAAAGCCCGACTCTTTTCCCGCCGAGACATACCTCGCGGCATCCGAAAATTTTCATCCGCACAGCCCTTTCAAAAAGCTCCTCGATCTCGGAAGACTCGACACCGAGCAGCTTCGCCGCATGATCGGCGGTAAGCTCCTCGTCCCTTCCGAGCCTGTAAAGCTTAGAGATCAGCTCGAGAAGCCTGCAATCTCCGAGCAGCGAAAATAATTCCGCCGCAGCAGCAAGCTCAAAATGCGGCTCCGCGATATCAATTTTATCCGAAAAAAGCTCCGACGGCTCTGTACCGAGCTCATCCGCAAGCCGGAATATCGAGCTTAACCCAATATTGCTCTCACCCCTCTCCCATTTTGAATAGCTCTTGTCAGATATCCCGAGCCGCTCGGCAAGCTCTCTTTGAGTCAGTCCTACACCCCTCCTGAGCCTCCTTAAACGGCTGCAAAAAGCCTCTGTACGATAGGTATCATACATTGAAACACCCCCTGTTGATCTGTCCTTGAGATCATTTTGTGCGATTTGACCACTAAAGTCTCTCGGTAATTATATTATACACCTCATTTCACCTATAGTCAAGAGGGGATTTTATAATAATTCTGTTTTTAATAGATTTTTACCGATATTTCTATTATAAGGCGGTATAATATTTAACGAACTTTTTCGTTGCAATCCTTTGCAATCGATCCTTGCTTGGTGATATTTCACTATATAATAGCATTTAATATAAGAAAAACAGTTGGTAATAAATATCTATTCGCCCGTTTTTTCAAAATCTCTGCTCACAGCTCATGTCTTTGTTTATTTTTTCTGTAAAGGAAAATTGAATTTCGGATCAAAAATAGTAAACTTTTGGTATTGATTTTTTCGTCAAAATATACTATAATATAGCTACAGATAAGCTCGCGCACGGCGCACTTAGCTGAATATGTAAGACTATAGGGGGAAAATATGCTTACCGTACCGACAAGGATAATCCTTTTTGAAACCGAAGCCTCTCTGAAGGATGAGCTTCAAAGCCGACTCAGCTGTATCGGTTTTGCAGGCGACATGACCGAGGCCGCTTCGCAAAGACAGCTCCGCTCGATAATACTCGAGGAAAAGCCCTCGGTAATCGTCTGCGACCTTCGAAGCCGCGAGGACGGCGTGCGCCAAATGCTATCCGAGCATTTCGATCACCGTACCTTCTTCTGCATCTTCATCGTCGATCGAAGCAGCGAACACGGCAGTGAGCTGGTCGGAAACGACCGCTTCCATTATCTCGAGGCATCCTACGACTTAGCCGAGATAGTAATAAGCATCGTCGATGCCTGCTTCATTTTAGCACTCTTCGCCGCAAAGATACACCTTATGAACGTAAACTGCGATGAGGTCAGAGTCACCGTGAAGGAGCTTCTGCTATCCTTCGGAATGTCCGAGCGGACTAAGGGCTTCGGCTATCTCACCGAGGCGGTTTGTGAGGTCGTGAACGATCAAAGACTCGAAAGCATGATAACGAAAAATCTCTATGTCCTGATCGCAAAAAGATTTGCCGCCTCGCCCGGCGCGGTCGAGCGCGCAATACGCACGCTCGTAAAGGGCTGCTGGAAAAACGATAAAAAGCGTTCGGAGATATTGAAGGTATTCAACGATGTAAGCTTTTCACACAGCAGTCCGTCAAATTCGGAATTCATCCTCTCGACGGCGGGGATAATCCGCAAGCAGCTGAAATTTGCCGCTGCGGAGCCCCGCGAAAGCGAAGCCGCCAAGGAGGCTTCGAGTGTGCGCGAGGAAAATCACGGCGAAGCCTGTGACGATATAAATTGATCTCGACGGCATTTTCGCTCGATTTCGGCTTGACATTCTCTTTGCTATGTGCTATAATGATATCATTATAAATTCTGTCGGATCGAAAGGATGCGTGTCAATGAGAGAAGAAAAAAATGCCGCCGATAAATTCAAGCAAAGCTATCTCGAGGGCATAGAGAGCTTCATAGCAAAGCTCGAGAGCGGGTATGAAAAAAAGCGCGGAGAATATGCCAAAAGCATATTCTCCGACCCTTCAAAGGCTCGAAAGGACCTCTGCAAAATGCTCGGATATCCGCTCGTCGGATATAAATGCTCCGACCTCTGTACGCCCGAGATCAATGTCCTCGGCGAGATAAACGACCGCTCTGTCGTTCGAATGACCTTCGAATTTCTTCCGGGACTTAAGATGACCGGTCTGCTCTTCAAGAAAATAGATGATCAGCCGCGCCCGATGGTCATCGTTCAGCACGGCGGTCTCGGAACTCCCGAGCTCATATCGGGTTTTTACGGAAGCACGACAAACTATAACGATATGCTCGAGCGGATCACGGCTCACGATGTGAATACCTTCGCACCTCAGCTTTTGCTCTGGGATCAAAAAGCATACCCGATAAAATTCGACCGCTGCCGACTCGATGCAAGACTGAAACGTCTCGGCAGCTCGATAACCGCTCTCGAAATATTCGGAATAAAACGCATTATCGACTATTTCGAAGCACAGAGCTATGTAAAAAGCTTCGGAATGGTCGGACTCTCCTACGGCGGCTTTTATACTCTCTTCACCGCCGCCATCGATACGAGAATATTGTCCGCGATATCCTGCTCCTATTTCAACGACCGCTCAATGATCCCCTGGAGCGACTGGACCTGGAGAGATGCCGCCAAACGCTTCGGTGATGCCGAGATCGCCTGCCTCATCTATCCCCGCCGACTCTGCATACAGGTCGGTACAAACGACCCGCTCTTCGATTTCAGCGGTGCGGAAAGGGAATACGCACGGCTCAAGGAGCTGACCGAAAAGGTCGGAACAGCTTGGCTGCACTTCGAGCCCTTCGAAGGAGGTCACGAATTCTGCCGCTCTGACGAAGCCATCGACCGACTCATTGCGGATATCTCGAAATAACGCCCGAAAGGAGATAATATTCAAATGAAATTATTCCGTTCCCTCGCTGAAAAGGAGCTCGACTCTATAATTTTCGAGCTCAAGCAGTATCTCGAAAACAACTATAAGGATCAGGCTCACCTCATGCGCGAAAAGCTCCATACCCGCGCACTCGAGCTTCACGGCGAAGGAAAGCTCTCGGACGAGCTTTTCGCGGATTACGAAAAGCAGTACGAGAGCTTTAACGAAATGATGAAAAATTATAATCATCGTGAATTTTATAAGTCCTGAGCTTTATATCCCGAGACGCTTTATCAGCGTCACTCCCTCACCGTCGGCAAGCCGCTTCGCGCCGCCCTCGGTGAGCTTTATTATGTGCTTTCCGTTCGAATATACGACGCAGCCGTCCTCCTCGAGCGTGTAGCAGCGCACACCGCCGCATATAAGCTCATCTCGACCGTCGGGCTGTCGCCTTCTCAGCTCCCAGCTCTTAGGTATCACTCCGGGATTCGGATCATTCCGATTCGCCTTAAGCTCGCGCTCGGCATCGATCATATTGCCATCGATGAAAAGCTGACGCTCATCCCGCTGCTTTGCCTTGCTGCCTCCGCTCGAAAGCGGCGAGCCGGAATATTTTATCGAGAAAAAGCTGAGAAAGCCGAACAGAGCCTTGACTATCCGAACCGGGAAAAGCAGTATGTCCGAAAGACAGCCCTTCTGCGATCGTTCACTGCTCTGATACGGACGCTTTATGTAATAAAGACTTCCGTCCGAGGTCGCAAGCGGACGTATAAAGTCGAAGCCGTCCTCCTCGAGAAGAGTCGTGAATTCGCCGCTGTCGAGCGAAAGTCGGCAGATCGACGAGGGACCCTTTTCGACCGAAGCCGACTGCCCCATTAGATTTATAACATCTGCCGGAGTCATCATCCGCATCGGTGCCTCCTCAAGTTCGCTCCCTTCCGGAAGTCCCGCACTCGAAAAGTATAATACGCGCGGCTCGACCCTCGACCATACCGGATCGGCTTCGATCGTGTTGCCCTCGGTAACGGCTGACATATCAAATGATGGCAGCTCGCTCACCGCTATGTGCGCCTCCGCGCCGCGACAGACCGCCGCCGCCAAGCGTCCGTCGAAAATATCTATCCCGCCGTAGCTCCTGTCATTCGAGCTGACGGCTATCGCCTCCGACCGATCGTCGGGGGCGAGCTTTTTGTATATACCTCCGAGCTCATTTATTCGCTCGGAAAAATATACCGCTCCATCATACTCGGCAAAGCCGCAGACCGCCGAGCTCATCACAACACGTCCCGAGGCATCGCCCGGATCGTATGCGCCCGTAAATTTCGCACCTTCACCGGTGGTCTTCCATTCGCGCCGACTGAGTGCGTCGGCGGCGCGCCTCGAATAACCCTCGCGTATCCCGTCGGGAAGCTCGCGAAGGCTCCCGTCTAAAATATACTGTCTGCCGTCCTTTACCAGCCAGAGACTCATCGATACTTCCTTTCCGCTCCGAGCCTTCGGAGCTTAAATCCGTTTGTTCGCCGCTTTATTCCGCGCTGCCCTCGGCTTTGCCGTTGTAGGTCGTGAAGAAATCCTCCGCCACCTTTTTCATGTCAACAAAAAGCCTGTTCCCCTCGAAATGAAGCGTTATCCAAAGCCGTCCGAAATATTCGTCGATCACCTGAACGTCGATAAGCAATGTGTTCTCGTCCTGCCATGCCGCCGAGCCTGCCGAGCGGTAATAATTTCCCGGGCAGGAGATCGAACCGATCTCACGCGAATATCCCTCCTCGGGAAAAAGCCCGAATACGTTCTCACAGCGTCCGAGCCGCAAAAGCTTGTCTCCTTGCGCGTTTTTGTAGGAAAGCTCTATCGTCTCGCCGAAATTAAGCCTCATCGAGCTTATTCCCATCTGATTTTCAAGCAGTGTGTATTCCTTATCGCCGACCTCGGCTTCAATGCGCGAATGCTTCTCGCCACGCGCCGCCATCAGCTTAAGCGTTTCGGAATATTCCTTCAGAGAAGTGAAAGCCTTCTCATCCTCGGGAAGCGCATCTCCCGCCGCTTTTACTATGATATCGTAAAAGCCGTCGATGATCGTCTCCTTCGCCGTGTTAATGCCCTGATTGTCGCCGTTGTAAATGAAAACCATGTCCTTCTCGGGTATCGCCAACGAAAGCTGACAGCCCATACCGTTGAAGAAGAAGCCCTCACCGTAAAGCTTCCAGATGAGATAGCCGTAGCCCTGCGTGCAGTAGCTCGAGGCTTCATCGTAGCTCTCATTCGAAATAAGACCGGATACCGCCTTCGCAGCAAAGCCCGGATCGAGCAGCTGCTCGCCGTCCGCCTTTCCGCCGTCAAGCATAAAGCGGCAGAGTCTCAGCATATCCTCTGCGGTCGCAAGAGCCGCCGAATCTCCCCACGAATGCCCACCCGGACACCCGAGACACTTTATCCCCTTCGAAACGCCGATGCGGTCAAAAAGCTTTTCACGCAGATATTCGATGAATTTCTTTCCGGTCAAACGCTCGACCATCGCGCAGAGAATAAACGAGCCGGTGCTGTCATACTGAAAGCGACTGCCGAGCGGCGCGGAGACTTTCGTTGCTTCAAAATAATTTCTCACTCGGTCATCCGAACGCTCGGTGAACCAGTATCGACCGGACTTCGGCGTACTCATCATCAGCATCTGACGAACCGTCTGCTCCGCCATCCTCGGATCGGGAATGTCTCTTGTCTCCTCGGGAAAAAACCTTCCGATCTTGTCGTCAAGCGAAAGCAGACCGTCTCCCAACGCAAAGCCGACCGCTATCGCCACAAGGCTCTTTGTCTGCGAATATTCACGGTGCAGAAAATCCTTTGTGAACGGCGGATAATATTTTTCGAACAGAATGCTGTCTCCGCGCGAGATTATTATCTCATGGGTCGAAAGCCCCGCTTCATCGAGCATTTTCAGATAGCTCTCGACAGCACTCGATGGTATTCCCCCCGCCTCCGGAGTGATTCTTTTGAAATCCATATCAAAAGCCTGCCTTTCGTTATTTTTTCAGCTCGGATATCTATTTGATCCGAAGCTTTATCTCGTTACATCTCTTATCCAACACTTAGATCTTATATAGAGCAGACAGAAGGGCGACTTAAGCACCTCGTCACACATGAGGCAGGCATATACCCACCAGACCGGAAGCTTGAAAAAGTGTGCCGCGACCGCTCCGAGCGGGATAGATATCACCCACATCGGTACAAAATCGAAGATCATCGCCGTGCGCGTGTCTCCGCCGCCGCGTATCGTTCCGACGATAGCCGTCGTGTTGAAGCTCTTTATGAAGATTATGACCGACATTACCGAGATTATATTTATCGCCGCCTCCTTCGTCGCATCGGCAACATCAAACATCGATACCGCCGGAACACGGATAAGCAGTACAACTCCCGACATTATAATTCCGAGCAGAGCCGAGAGCGCGAGCATGGTTCGCGCATACGGATAGGCATTCTCCTTCCGTCCCGCGCCGATCTCCTTGCCGATTATTATCTGCGTCGCATTCGCAAAGCCGATCGCCGAGAGAAGTCCGATCTTCTCGATTATGTTCGCGACCGTGTACGCCGCATAGGAGGCATCGCTTATGTGTCCGATTATCACCGAGTGCAGGGTTATTCCGAGTCCCCACATCGTCTCGTTGAATATTACCGGTAAGCTGTAGCGCACAAAGTCACCGATCATCTCGCGCTTTATCCTGAACATACGCTTGAAGGAAAGCTTTACGCGCTTGTCGATAAAGATGACATATATAAGCACGATTATAAACTCGACTATCTTCGCAATAAGCGTCGCGAGAGCCGCGCCCTCAATCTCCATGCGCGGAAGTCCGAGCTTTCCGAAGATCAGTCCGTAGTTGAGTACTATGTTCACGATTATTCCGACCGTGTTTGAGCCGAGCGCGATGCCGACCTGCTCGGTCGAGCGCATTATACCGCAGAGCAGGCTCGTCAGCGAGGCTATGACATACGATGCCAAAACTATCCGAAGATATTTGACTCCAAGCTCTATGACCTCCTCACTCTCGGTAAACAGCCCCATCACCTGCGGCGTGAACAAATAGCATACCAGCGTAAAAAGTCCGCCGACAAATATCGCCGATACCATGGCTATTCCCGCGATGGAATTTATTGCATCGGTGTCGGATTTTCCCCAGTATTGTGCAATAAGCACCGACATACCCGATACCATTCCGAAGAGGAAGAGCGAGTAGACAAAATACGGCTGATTCGCAAAATTCGCCGCCGATATCAGTGCCTCCGAGCTGTCCTGAAGCCGACCGAGCATGACCGTGTCCATCATGTTCAAAAGCAGCTGCATCACATTTTGAAGCGTCATCGGGATCGCAAGAGATAATACCACTCGGTAAAAGCTCTTGTCTCTCACAAAAAACGCTTCCTTTTTGATCTTTTCCATTGAAAAACTCCTAAAGTAAAATTATCATAAAAATTATAACACTTTATAATCGGTTTGTCAAGTACTATTCATACTTTTAAGCTCTGCCGAATATATTTGTTCCGTCCGATCCGGTATTTGTTCCTTTCTTGATACCAAAAGAACCGAAGCATGAAAATATTTAACCGAAACGAGGTGAAAACGCTTTGAAACGAGGTCTTGATACTCTCCTTCTTGCCGCCGGACTTTTATCACTGTCCTGCGCGGTGCTTTGCTATAATCTCGTGACCCTTCATTCGGATGAGCTCGAAGCCACGCTCGCCGCGTCAGCTAAAACACCGCTGAGTCAAGCTGCCGCCGCAGTCATAGGATCAGCCGAAGCCGATGCACTCGAAGCCGATGCCGAGCCGATCGAGCTTCACGAATATGAGCTGCTCCCGCCGATAGTGGCTCCGAGCTGACCGCTTGCTCTCTCATAAGCAAAAAAATCTCACAGCGGCTCTTATACTCATCGCCGCCGTCTGCATAAAGCCCAAGCTCGCAGTCCCGCTGTTTGCCGCATTTATCCATGAGCTGGGACATATCTCCGTAATAGCTCTCCTTCGAGCCGAGCTTTCCAATGTAACCCTCACCCCGTTCGGCGCGGAGATATCCGCCGCCCTCGAGCCGCTTTCGAAAAAACAGCGTGCCGCGGTATTCTTTTTCGGTCCCTTTTCAAACCTCGTCTCGGGCTTTGCCGCAGTTCTTCTCGGATTTTCGGAATTCGCAATCTGCTCCCATGCACTCGCGATAGCAAATCTCCTCCCGATATATCCGCTCGACGGCGGCTGTGTACTGCTTGAGCTCCTCGGTGCAAGGCATAAACGCCTGCTCGACCTTCTTTCGGGCGGCGCACTCCTTATTCTCTGGCTTTTCGCAATGCTCGTACTGCTCTTCACCGGAAGCGTTTCGCTCTGGCTATTCTCCTCATATCTGCTCGTCATCGTCTTCTGTAAGGGCAGAGATAAATAATAAAGACCTGTACGCCCTCCACGGCTCTCGGATAACCCGAGAGCCGCCGGATCGGCGAGCAGGTCCTTTGATTTTGCCGAGCTTTTATCCGACTTGTTCCTCCGAAGCAGTCACCTTCGAGCCCTCCGCATTCTTCGGAGCCATTCGCGACATCTGCCGCTGAGCCATTACAAGACCGTAATAAATCCCCTTCTTCTTGATAAGCTCATCGTGCGTTCCGACCTCGGCAATCTTTCCCTTGTCGAGAACTATCAGCCTTGTAGCGTTTCTCAGCGTCGAAAGACGATGCGCTATTGCAAGCGTTGTTCTGTCCTTTGTCAGCTTCTGAAGCGACTCCTGGATCTGACGCTCGGTCTCGGTGTCGAGCGAGGCGGTCGCCTCGTCGAGAATGAGTATGCGCGGATTGTGTAAAAGCGCACGCGCGATCGATACACGCTGCCTCTCACCGCCCGAAAGCGTGTGACCCTTTTCGCCTACCTTTGTGTTGTAAGCGTCGGGCAGCTTCATTATGAATTCGTGCGCACCGGCGATCTTTGCGGCAGTTATTATCTCGTCGCGGCTCGCGGTCGGCTTTGCATAGGCGATGTTGTCGTAGATCGTCCCCGCAAAAAGGAAGGTCTCCTGCAAAACAACGCCTATCTGCGAACGCAGACAATCCTGAGAAATGTCGCGCAAATCAACTCCGTCAACCTTTATCGAGCCCTCTCCGATGTCATACATACGCATCAGAAGATTTATCAGCGTCGATTTTCCGACTCCCGACTTTCCGACGATTCCGATCATCTCGCCCGGTTCAATATGCAGATCCACACCCTTCAGCACATCGCTCGCCTCATCGTAGCCGAACGATACGTTTTCAAAGTCGATCGTACCCTTTATCTCGATATCCTTCGCATCCTCGCGGTCGGGAACATCGATCTTTTCATCGATTATCTCAAACACCTTCGCGGTAGAGGTCGAGAACTGAACAAGTCGTCTGGGCAGATTCGCAAGCATACGCAAGGGTCCGTAGATCATGCTGACATACGCCGAGAACTGCGCCATCTCTCCGAGACTCATGCTTCCGCCGACTATCTTGTTTCCGACATAATACATGAGGAAAAATTCTCCGATCCCCATGAAAAAGTTCAGCCACGGCCAGATCGTTGCCCAGATCATTTCCGCCTTTATGCTTATATCTCTGAGCTCTATCGAAGCATCGTCAAATCGCTTCGACTCGCGCTTCTCCATTCCGAACGCCTTTACGACACGTATTCCAGAGAAAATATCGTGAAGTATCGTGTCCGCCTTCGAATAAATGTTCCACTGCCGCCCGTATATCGGATGTATGTGATCCCAGAAAAATCTGAACGACATAGCCACAAAGGGCGCGGGAAACAGTATCAAAAGCGCGAGCCGCCAGTCGTATACAAACAGCATTACCGATACCGAAATGAGTATCAGAGACTGCTGGACAAGATCGGGCATGAGTCCGGTTATGAAATTCTGGATCTGTGAGGTGTCGTTGTTCACACGATTCATAAGCTCACCTGCGGTGCGCTTCGAGATACGCGATATCGACATCAGCTGTATCTTCGAAAATACCATCTCGCGCAGCTTTACTATTACCTTGTTCGAGGTCATTACAAGCACACGGCTTCTGACTATTCCGAGGAGCTGTGCTATTATGTGTACCGCCGCTATCGATACGACGACCGATGCAAAGCCGATAAGAGCTATGCTCTCGGGATTCTCCGATTTTATGTAATCATCGACCAGTACCCGATTGAGCATAGGTGTCAAAAGATTGACCGCCGTTATCGCAAAGAAAAGCACGACCGATATCGCAAGATACCATTTGTAGGGCTTCGCAATGTCCCATAGCCGCTTCATTACACCCTTTTTGTCCACACAGTGCGGACAGATCGATGAGCCGGGCGGCAGCGGACGATGACATTTGTCGCAAAAGCGCGTTATGTCGTCTATATAGTCAAAGCTGAACTCCCCCGTCTTTTTGAAGCGGATTATCCGCTTCATTATCGCGGCGTATTCCTTCGTCTTTGAGGCATCGGAGCGACAGATCAGCATATCCGAGCCGCCGACCGTGCAGTCCGCCGTGACACTTCCGACTCCCGGAGTTATCTTGAAATCCTCCGCATCCTCGAGCCTTATCTCCTTCGTTCGCTTTCCGTTTTCATAAACGAGCAACGACTCCTTTGTCAAAGCACAAAGACCATCTGTTCGCTGATCGAGCCGATTCTCATCAGTCACACGATCTGAGAGATTGAAATCGAATATTACGACTACACCGTCACGCTTAATATCGGGATCGACAGCGTGCAGCCGCTCCCACATTTTTTCCTTGTTTTTGTTAAGCCTTTCGACCAGCTCCCGCTCGGCGAGCTCGGTCTGATTGCTTGCTGCTTCCACTGAAATTCACTTCCTTTCGGCTCGTAAAGCCTCGCTCGGAGCTGTATCGGCAGTCCGTGCAAGGGCTCTCGAGCGGCTCAGAGATACAGCTCTATCTTCTTAAAGCTCTTGCGATCGAGCTTTTCGACATCGGGTATCTCATAGCGATTTCCGTCAACATCGAGGATGAAGAGACGTTCGCCGCCGTCGGCATTCGTCGTCTTGATTATGCTCCTGTAGGTGTCCTGAAGCGTAAAGCTCTTTTCACCGAATTCGCATTCGGTCTTCCAGTATGAAAAGCCGTAACGCTCCTTTACCGAATATATCTTCTTTATCGTCGGCGTGTAATACTTCGCATCCAGCTCGGCAAGGAGCATGGACCTCTGCGGCTCGTCAAAATCGTTCAGCGATCGAATGAAGCCGATCTCCTTCTTGTCCTTATCCAGAACCGAAATGTAATCGTGCGGCATATCAAACGGAAACGCCCGCGAGAGATATATCCGCTCGGCAACCCTTAATACCTTCCCCTCGGGAAGATTGTCCTCCTCGGGATAGTGTGTCCTTTTGCCCACATCCTCGCTGCTTTCCTTCTTTTTGTCCTCATCCTTCGACGAGTTCTCGGAAAAAAGCGGATCGTCTGTCTTGTCCACTACCGCACGAAGTCCGAGAAAGCCGTTTTTTTCGGTCAAAGTGCAGTTATCCTTGTTAAGATATGTTATCTTAACTATTCCGCGAAGCTCCGCCGGGACCTTCGATGTGTTTTCTTTTTCTGCCATTGTTGTGACCATTCCTTTCGTAAGGGTCGCAGCCTCAAGCCTTCCTCGAAGCCGTGACCCGTTATGCCGGTTTATCTTAACTCTTTGAAAAAGCCGTCAATCGTTACGACTCGATACCGATGTTTCTCAGTGCCTCGACCTGCATACGATAAAGCTTGTAATAAATGCCCTTCTTTTCTATCAGCTCAAGATGCGTTCCGAATTCGGGCATCTTGCCGTTTTCGATGACTATGAGCTTGTCCGCGTCGCGAAGCGTCGAGAGACGGTGTGCTATCATTATAGTCGTGCGCCCCTTTACCAGACGCTCGAGAGCCGTCTGTATCTGACGCTCGGTCTCGGTGTCCATCGCCGCGGTCGCCTCGTCGAGAATGAGTATTTTCGGATTTCTAAGCACCGCTCTCGCGATCGATACCCTCTGACGCTCTCCGCCCGAAAGCTCCTTGCAACCAAAGCCGATGCGTGTCGCGTATGCGTCCGGCAGCTTCATTATAAAGTCGTGCGCACCGGCGATCTTCGCCGCCTCGATGACCTCGTCGAGCGTCGCCTCGGGACGCGCATAGCGGATATTTTCGAGTATCGTTCCGACAAAGAGATAGGTCTCCTGCGAAACTATCGCAATGTTCTTTCGAAGATCGGCAAAGGATATGTTCTTTACATTCACTCCGTCTATCAGTATCTCGCCCGCCGTAACATCGTAAAGACGGATCAATAGGTTCGCCAGGGTGGATTTTCCGGCTCCCGTGTGTCCGACTATTCCGATGACCTTGCCCGGCTCTATGTCAAAGCTTACGCCGTCTATAACCTTGCGGTTCTTGACATACGAAAATTCGACATCCTTGAAGGTGACTCGACCCTGAAGCTCCTCAATAGGTGTCGGAGACTCCGGATCGACAACATCGGGTACCGCATCCATGACCTCGAACAGCCTCTCGCAGGCGTTGAGACAGTCGGTGACCCAGTAGGTCATGTCAACGAAGAAATACATCGGACTGTAGACCATGTTCATGTAGCTTATGAAGGTCATCAGAAGTCCGTAGGTCAGGTCTCCCTTTATGACCATCCAGCCGCCGAAGCCGAGCGCGAATATGTTTCCGAGATAGAGCAGAAAATCCGCCGCCGGATACGCAAGGTTCTGGAAGTCCGAGAGATTCTTCTCATTCTGCGCCAGTCGGCTCGAATAGCGGTTGAAGCGCACCACCTCGTTCTTCTCCTTCGAAAACGCCTTTACGACACGTATGCCGCCGAGAACATCCGAGAGCGCACCGTTCATCGCGCGTGAGCTCGAATAACGCTTTGCGTGCAGCTTGTCATCCTTGGTGAAAATGAATTTTACCAGCACGACAAACAGCGGAAGCGTGATCAGCGAAAGCACCGCAAGCAGCGGATTCAAAACGAACATTATGATCACCAGAGCGATTATCTGAACCACATTTATCAAAAACCACGGGAAGCCGTCGCAGAAGAACCAGTATATCGTGTTCGCGTCGTTGTTTACCTGATTCATCAGTCCGCCGGTCTGCCGCCCAGTGAAAAAGCTTATCGAAAGCTTTTGTATGGAGTTGAATATCGTCTGCTTCAAATCATATGATATCAGTGCCGCGATCCTCGAGGTTATCCTGCCGTTGAAAACATTCAAAATGACCGATACGATACGCATACCGATCACCATCGACAAAACCAAAAGTATCTGCCCGTAAAACTCGCCGCCCTCGTCAAGCACCTCATCGTAGTAAAACGCCGAGCCGATGTAGGGCGAAATAACACCGAGAATACTCATTAGCACCAGCATCAAAAGTATCAGCGCGAGCTTTCCCTTGTATTTTATAAAGAAAACCGACATTCGCTTTATCAGCTTTCCCTTGTCCATGCAGCGCGGACAGATCTTGCGGTCGGGATTCGGATAGCGTGCGCCGCATTTCGGACAAAAGAGCGATTCCTTCGAATCCTCCTCGTCGAGCGTTATCTCCTTGCCCTCCTTGACCCGCTTTATGTACTTGCAGAACATATTCATCTGCGACTTCGAGGTGTTCGTAAACACCGCAAGCAGTATACGACCGTCCGAGCCGCTACTCTTAGCGGTCAGCCTGCCAGATGAAAGCAGCTCCTCGACCGTGAAATCATCAAGCTCTCCGAGCATATGACATTCATACGAAAGCTCGGTGAACTCAGCCTCGAGACGCGAGACCGCCGCACCCGCCAGCTTGTGTACATCCTTCCTTTTTTGCAGGGTCATTATTCCCGATACTATGATCAGCTCCTCTCTCGTCGCGACAAGAAAGCAGTCGCAGTGCGCGCCCTCCTTATTCATGTCGCATTTCGCGAGAAGCATCAGCTTTTCCTGCGAAACTCCCTTGCGCTCGAGCAGTGCAAGAAGCCCCGAGGGATAATTGTCAAGTGCAACCAATTGTATCACCTCTTTAAGTTAAAGTTGCCGTTAAGACCTTCAGACCTCACGCGCGGTCTTAAGGCATCTCTGGCTTTGGTCATCTCTTTCACAAGCCCCCAAGCTTTTTGAAAACATAAACCACAAATATTGTAACATTATTTTCCGAAAATGTCAATAGAAAATACGATTTAATTTGAAAATTACATCTGTGCGGTCAATATTTTTCACCTGTTCCCGCATGGTATTCGGCATTTTCGCCACTCGCCGGCGACGATTATTGTGGAAATCGTGGAATTTCAAGTTTTTTCATTTTATCCCTTGACTAAATCGTTCAAATGTGGTATTATAACAATCTAAATAATACACCTTTAAGGAGCTGATCATTTTGCTTAACATAAAAACCTCAAAGGAATATAAAGAATTAAAACGCGACTTTCAGACCCTGCCCATGAGCCTTCGCCCCGTACCCTTCTACCACATGGACGGACGCTTCGCAAGCGGAGGCAAGCTGACCGATGAGGTCGCCAAAAATCTCGCGCTCTATAAAAAAAGCGGCTACGGCGGTATAACGCCCCTTCCCGTCTCGGCACAGGGAAGCAACGCCGGAACTCTGCCCGCCTTCGGAAGCGAGGAGTATTACGAGAGCTATAAGGCTCTGCTCGAAAAAGCACGCGAGCTCGATATGTCAGTCATTTACTACGATGACCTCGATTTCCCGAGCGGACGCGCGGGCGGCGAGATGGCTCAAGCCTTCCCAGAGGCGACCGCGCTCATGCTCCGCCGCTTTGAATACGAATGTATGGAGGGTCAAAGGATCGACCGTCTGCTTTACGCCGAGGAAGGCTCAAGGCTCATGAGTCTAATCGCGATAGAGATCGATTCGAGAAAAATAATCGATCTGCGCCCGTTCCTTGACGGCGACAGCCTTCGCTGGACAGTCCCCTCGGGTAATTGGAACATAGAGGAATATGTCTGCGTCCCGGCTAAAAACGGTTACGCGAATTTCATGAGCTACGACGCTTCGATGAAATATATCTCGCTCACCTATAAACGCTTCGCCGACCGCTCCTCCGAATATTTCGGCGATGTCGTTAAAATGACCTTCTACGATGACCTTCAGTACAATGTCCCCAACCGCCGTATGTGGGACTATGACTTCAACTCGGTCTTCGAGGAAAAATACGGCTTCGATCCCGCTCCCTTCTATCCCGCGCTCTGGGAGGATATCGGCGAGGACACTCCGCATTATAAGGCACTTCTCATGGACTGCCGTGCGCATATGTTTGCTGCGGGCTTCTTTAAGGCGGTCGGAGATTTTACGCGCAGAAACGGTCTCATCTCGACCGGTCATGTCTGTGAACCCAAGGATGCCTCTGGCTCGTGGCTCTACGGCGATGCCTTCCTCTGGCGAAAGCAGGGAGGAGCGGTCGGTCTCGATCTGATTCACTCCTATATGTACGGCTTCAACGGTCTCAAGCTCGCCTCAAGTGCAGCCTATAACTACGATATAAGCACGGTCGTATGCGAGATATACGGAAATTACGCCGTCCTTGATAAGCGTATACTCTTCTGCGAAGCTATGAATGCCTTCTCGCGCGGAGTAAATTTCATGATCCCTCATACCCTCTGGCTCTCGGGAAACGCGCGTATACCGCACGAGGTCTCTCACCGCAATCCCGAATTCAAGGATATCGTCCCCGAGCTCAACGACTATATCACCCGCTGCCAGGCTCTCCTGCGCGGCGGACGACATATCTGCGATATAGCAATGCTCTACCCGATCGAATCAGTACACTCTCAGATGAGCCTCTATGAGGCTGAAGCAAGCGGCTTCGAATTCTCTCAGACCCCCGAAAACACCGATTATATGACTCTGATCAATACGATCACCGCCTACGCCGGACACGACCTCACCGTCATTCACCCCGAGGTCATGAATGAGCGCGTCAGCGTTGACGACGGACTTCTCTACCTCAACAATACCGTCAACTTCGAACGCTTCAGCGTCCTCATCCTCCCCGGAATGTCGATGATCAGCCTCGAAAATCTCAAAAAGATAAAGAAATTCTGGGACGAGGGCGGAAAGATAATCTCGACCGTCGAGCTTCCGACCCGCGCCTTCGAATTCTCGCCCGATAAGAGCCTTGACGCTGAGGTCAATCGAATAGTGAACGAGATATTCGGAGTCACCGGAAATTCGCACGATGTCCTCTCAAATGTCTATGAAAACAAAAACGAAAAGGGCGGCGCGGCATATTTTATTCCCTCGGATGTCACAGGTGCCGACGGAGTGAGCCAAGTCGAGAGCCGAGTAATAGCAGATCTGCTCGACAGCCTCAATGTCGCCTATGATATCGAGATAATCGATATGCCCACCCTCGATGATATCGGTATGCTCAGCCTCATATACCCGCTCTATATGAGCTCGGGAGCCGCCGAGGCTATGCAAAAGGGCGGAGTATTCGGACATATACATAAGCGTCAGGACGGCTGCGATGTATATTTCTTCTCGAACTCGACAATGGCTGATTATGACGGAGATATCCTCCTTCGCGGTGAGCTGAACCCCGAGCTTTGGGATCCGCACAGCGGAAGAATCAAGCGCGCCGATTACGAAAAGGTTCTTCATCGCGGCGAGATATACACAAGACTGCCAATGAAGCTCGAAAGCGGCTCGTCGATCTTCGTAGTCAGCGGCGGTGATAAGGATATATTCGACCTCCTCCGCGATATCGGTGAAAGCAAAAAGGTCGAGGAATTCGTACCCGGCGAAAGGTGATCGAATATCATGACAAAAAAACTCATGCCGATCGTCCCGCCGCTGATATTCGCCGCCGCAGGCTTTGCCTGCGGGATAGCCTTCGGTGAGCTTTTCTCCGAGACCGACAGCTTCGGAGCTTCGCTTTTTATGCTCTTGATCGCAATGTATATCTCACTCTTTATCAGCGGTGCGATACATGAGGCGGGACATCTCGTCTGCGGTCTTATCTCAGGCTATTCCTTCCTGTCCTATCGGCTCGGAGGGCTGATGCTCATCAAGTGCGAAAAAGGGCTTAAATTAAAACGCTTCTCTCTCGTCGGGACCGGCGGTCAGTGCCTCATGCTCCCACCCGAAGCACCGATCGAAAATATCCCCTATCGGCTTTATAACCTCGGCGGCTCGCTCTTTAATCTCATATCCGGACTCGGCTTTCTCATTATTTCAATCCTCACAGAAAATCCCCTGCCGCTGAGCCTTGCTATAGTCAGCCTCTCCTCGGCTCTGATAAACGGGATACCTCTCTCGACAAGGCTCATCGACAACGACGGCATGAACATTCTTTCGCTCGGACGCTCGATAAGCGCGCGTACCGCCTTCGCAAACCAGCTGCGGATCGCGGGCGCGCAGACAAAGGGCTTGCGCATAAGCGAAATGCCGAAGGAATGGTTCATCACCGATGCCCCGTCCGAAAGCCCGCTCTGTGCTTCCGTATCCTTCTTTTCGGCGGAACGCACACTCGACAGCCTCGATTTCGAGGGCGCGACAAAGCAGCTCGAGCCGCTAAAAAACGAAACGATGCTTCTCGGTGTGTATAAGCCGCTCCTCATCTGTGACCTCGCCGTATGCAAATATTTTCTCGGCGAAAAGGAAGAAGCGGATCGACTCCTTAACGATAAAAACCAACAAAAGCTCCTTCGAAGCCTTAAAAACAATATCTCGGTAGTCCGCACTGAGCTTATCGCGGCTATCGCAAACGGCAGCTCCGAATCCGAGCTCTCGAGCCTTGAAAAAAAGCTCGAAAAAATATGCGCCTCATACCCCTACAAAGGTGATGCCGCAGGCGAGCTTGAGCTCGTCAACGCGGCAAAGGCTCAACTCCGAAAATAAAGTATCGCCCGAGCGAATGCTCGGGCGATAGCTTTCCAAAAATATGTACCGACGCTAAACCTTTAAGCTGTCAAGCTCCGCCGTCTCGCCGCTCTCAACCGAGCGCATATAGGTCATCGGCGATACCCCCGTCATGCGCTTGAATTCGCGGCTGAAATAATATTCGCTCGAAAAGCCCGAAAGCTCCGCGACCTCCTTTATCGTGTACATATCCGATCTCAGAAGATTCATCGCTCCCCTGATCCGAGTGTGCTTTATATATTTTGAGGGCTGTATCCCGCAGAAATTCGAAAACACCCGCCGAAAATATACCTCGCTCATACCCATCATCTCCGAAAGCCGCTCGACAGTGAGTCCCGTCTCCATGTAATGCGTGTTGATATACTCTATCGCACCCTGAAGCTTTTCCGAAAGCTCCCTTCGGATGTATGACGGATGATAGCTCTTCTGCATCAAATATATCACCTGATAAAGCACAGACAAAAGCCCCGCGGTATATCCCTGCGGTCTGCGCTTCCAGAGCTGATCAGCCGTCGAAAAAAGCTCGTTGTACATATGTATCCGATCGCTCACATCGAGACAAAAAGGCTCCGAAGCCTTTATCCCCGGTGAATCGAAATTTATCGAAATGCAGTTGCAGCGACTCACACTGCTAAGCCGATAGGTCGAGCCTGCGGGAAGCCAAAGTATCGAGCCCGGCTCGGCGGTTATTACCGTCTTCACCTCGTCAAGCGTCTCGGAGTGATAAAATATGTAGTCGCGCGGATCCTCGATTATCAAAACCAGTCCGCAGTAGCCTCGATTTTTCATTATATTCGAGCGCGGCATATAAAGCCCGTTCCATACATTCGTTATCCCCGACACGATTATGCTCTCGCCGAAAAACTCCGAATTCGTGCGTTCCGTCTCCGTCTTAAGCCTCTCCCTTCACAATAGCTTTCAAGATAATTATACTCCATTTCAGCCTCCGTGTCAAGGAAAAAGCAAAAAATACTGTTTCGATTTTTACAAAAGTTTCGAAATCTGCATTGACTGCCCGAGCTTTATGATTTATAATAAAGATGTAAATCATAATTCACACAGGAGACCGCTACAATGAATAAGCTAAGACCCACACTTTCGATTTTTCTCATGCTGACCACCGCACTTCTCTCATCGTGCGGCGACAATGCTCAATCGTCCGAGGATACCTCGACAAGCAGCGAAACTACTGCTCAAAGCCCCGCGACCGACCGCTTTGTCAGTGATGAGCTTCCCGAGCTCAACTACGGCGGCAAAAAGGTCACGATCCTCGTCGGAGACTATAATAACGCCTATTGGAACGATTTCTACGCCGAGGAATCGAACGGAAACCGCATAAACGATACACTCTATTCGATGAAGCAGAGCCTTAACGAGCGACTCGGGATCGACCTCAGCTTCTATCAGTACACGCACACCTGGTCCGAGATACCGCAGTTCACCGGAGATGTAACAAAGCTGATCATGTCGGATTCTGACGATTATGATGTCATCGTCTCGGGACTCAACTTTATAGCCCAGCAGATGGAGGGCGAATATTTCACCGATCTCTCGGAAAATAAATATATCGATTTCGACAAGCCCTGGTGGAACTCGACCATTCTCGAGTCCATGCCCTCGGATTCGGTATTCTTCGCCACTGGCGACGGCACTCTCGCAGCAATAAAGCATACCCTCTGCATATTCTTCAACCAGGATCAGCTCGACAGCGTCGGCATAAAGGACAATCTCTATGAGCTCGTAAATAACGGCGAATGGACGCTCGATAAGCTCGATTTCTACGCAAAGCAGTTCTATAATGACCTCAACGGCAGCTCCGATGCCGACTTTTCCGACAACTACGGTCTCACCTTCGGAGATGCCAATAAGTATCTCGGCTTTATAAACTCTCTCGGCATAAATATCGCCGAAAAGCGCGATGGCGGCTATGAGATAACCTTCGGAAGCGAACGCGCAAACGATGCGATCTCCCGACTCACCTCAATGATCCACGACAATGATTATGTCTACCCCGCTCTTCCCAACTCGGATAACGCCGAGCTGATCTCGACCGGCGGCGGAAACTACGCATCTAAAATATTCACCGAGGGACGCGCCGCCTTCCAGTGCGGACTCGTTCAGGATGCCTCGACCATAGTCGCGAACGCCTCCTTCAAAACCGGTATCCTCCCCTATCCCAAGTGGGATGAAGCTCAGGAAAATTATGTCTCGATGCTCCAGAGAAACTGCTATTTCCTCATCCCGACAAGCTGCGCCGACGAGGAAATGTCGGGCGCACTGCTCGAGGCGTGGTCATCTCTCGCCTACCGTCAGCTACAGCCCGAATATTTCGAGGTTTCGCTCAAAGCACGCTACAGCGAGGACGATGAGATGGCGCAGGTTTATGACCTTCTCCGCGAATCCCTCAATTTCGATATAGGCGAGACCTTCGGCGCACTGCTCGGAACTCCCTCCGGCAGCTTCAGAGCCGCACTCAGCGACAACAATACCGGCTGGGCATCAACCATCGCCTCGAACCTCGAGCTCTGGCAGACTCAGCTCGATGAGTGCTGGGAGAGCTTTTCAAAATAAACCAAGAAGCATGAAAGAAGGATTTTTTCATGAATTATATCAGCGAAAACGATCTTAAATACCTGAAAAACAAATACCATAGGGATGACGGCAGCTTTAATCCCTTCAGCCGCTTTATCTGTAACGACTCCGCCTTTGATATGAACACCGGACTCGATTCAAAGCAAATGGAAGCGTCACTGCGCGAATATCTCGCCTCCATCACCGATACCGACCACGGAGTAATAAAGGCAAAGGCGTTTCGCTTCGTCCTCGAGCATACACCGATAAATGTCAGCGCAAACGACTACTTCGTCGCCATACACAGTGCAGACCGCGTTATCTCGCGCGTCCTCTGCAATAAATGGAACAACGAGGTCTTCGGAAGTATCCTGCCCGAGGTAAACAAGCACCTCGACCCGCTCCGCCGCGACGGTGCGCTGACCACATGGCCGGACTATGACCACAGCGTCCCGAACTACGATTATATCCTCCCGCTCGGCTTTGTCGGTATGCTGGAAAAAGCCCGTGGGGCAGAGATGCGCTTCATCGAGAAAAACGGCGGTATAGGCGAAAGCGAACGTGCTTTCTACGAGTCGATCTATATCGAGCTTGAGGCAATCCTCTCGCTTATCGACCGCTTCACAGACTTTGCCGAGAAAAACCCGAGCGAAAAAAGCGATACCGTTATCACCGCACTCACCTCTCTCAAGAACGGTGCACCGAAAACCACCTATGAGGCTCTGCTCTTTATCTATATCTACTTCATCTGCTCCGAGCATATCGAAATGCTCCAGGTACGCTCGCTCTCAAACCTCGACCGTATGCTCTATCCCTTCTATAAAAAAGACCTCGAATCAAAACGCTTCACCGAAAACGAGCTGCGCACCTTCCTCGCCTATTTCCTGTATCAGTTCAGCGCGATAGGCAACTACTGGAACCAGCCGCTTTATCTCGGCGGAACGAACCCCGACGGTAGCAGCGTAATAAACGAGCTTTCATATACCATACTCGATGTCTACGATAAGCTCGGCATCTTCAACCCTAAGCTACAGATAAAATATTCGATCTCTACCCCAAAGGACTTCATCTTCAAGGCTCTCGATATGATCCGTCACGGACACAACAGCATCGTCTTCGTCTGCGACGATACCATGACCGAGGCACTGATGAAGCTCGGTGCCTCGGAAAAAGAGGCTCGCCTTGCAAATGTCTCGGGCTGCTACGAATATTCCCCCCGTGAGGAGGTCGGCTCGCTCGGTGCATATGTGAACCTTGCAAAATTCATAGAGTATACCCTCTGGAACGGCTTCGATCCCAAGACCGGTCTCAGCCTCGGAATATCACTCGGTGAAGCCGAAAAGCTTGAAAGCTTCGAGGACTTCTTCAAAACCTTCCTCGGATATTTGAATTACACCCTCGATGAGTGCATTCCGCAGGTCAACAGCTATGAGCCTTATTACGGCTATGTCAACCCGATCCCACTTTTCAGCGCGGCGCGTGTACATAGCCTTGAGGTCGCCAAGGACGCATATTCTCTCGGTGCCGCCGGGTATCAGACGATATATGAGTTCGGCGCGCTTGCCACCGCAGTCGATTCGCTCACGATGATAAAAAAGTATGTATATGATACAAGAGCTATCACGATCTCCGAGCTGAAAGCCGCTCTAAAGGCGGATTTCGTCGGCTATGAACCACTCCGCGCAAGATTAAAATTCGACCGCGATAAGCTCGGAAACAATACCGGCACTCCCGAAGCCCTCGCAAAGCGGCTGAGCGATATCCTCGCCAAAAGGATCAACGGCACTCCCGACGGACGCGGCGGTAAAAATATCTGCGGTCTCCACTGCGCAAGACAATATATCGACTGGAAGGATCACACCGCTTCGACTCCCGACGGACGTGTGCGCGGCGAGGAGCTTTCGAAAAACGCCACTCCCACTCAAGGCGCGGCGGTGAAGGGTCCGACCTCGGTAATACTCTCGATACTGAATATCGATGCCACCGAGCAGGCGGGCGACTGCCCGATCGACCTCGCTCTGCATCCGAGCGCGTTCACCGGTGACAGCGGTCTCGAGGCTATGTATGCTCTTCTCAGAGTCTGCAATGATAAAAAGGCTCACGCGGTGCAGTTCAATGTCATCGATGTCGAAACACTCAGAAAGGCACAAGCAAACCCCGATGAATACCGTGATCTCCAGATTCGTGTCTGCGGCTGGAACGCTCACTTCGTCACCCTCGGAAAAGCCGAGCAGGATGCCTTCATAAGTGCCGCCGAAAGCGCACAATAATAAACAGATCGACTTTCCACAGCTCGGTGGAAAGTCGATCACTCTTTTACTTGTATTCGATTGCAATTTAATTAAAAGCACAGGAACAGCGCAGATAAAAAAGCTCCCGCAGCAAATATGCTGCGGGAGCCGCCTTTTATAAAGCTTATCAGCAAAATCAGTCGCTGATGTAAGGAAGAAGTGCTACGTGGCGCGAACGCTTGATAGCGATGGTAAGCTGACGCTGATGCTTAGCGCAGGTTCCCGAAATTCTTCTGGGAAGGATCTTTGCGCGCTCCGAGATATACTTTCTCAGACGTGCTACATCCTTGTAATCGATCTCGTCGATGTGATCTGCGCAGAACTGGCAGACCTTCTTCTTGCGGCGCATAGCCGGACGATACGGCTTGGAAGCGTCTCTTTCGGTTCTCTCTCTATCCATTTTAACTAAACCTCCTGTTCAAGATCAGAACGGAAGCTCGTCCTCACCCTCGAGTACCTCGAACTGGGGAGTCGTGCCGCTCTGTTGTGCCGGTGCACTGCTTTGTGCCGCTCCGGCGGGCGTTGAGTACTGTGGCTCATTGTTGTAGGAGGAGGGCATATAGCCTCCACCCTGTGTCGGAGCAAAGCTCTGATTGAAGCCGCCCTGATTTTCGCTCTTCGAGTCTACGAACATAGCCTCGTCAACAACGACCTCGGTAACATTTCTCTTGTTGCCCTGCTGGTCATTGTAGCTGCGGGTCTGGATGTTTCCGACAACACAAATGCTCGAGCCTTTGTGGAAATACCGCGAGATGAACTCCGCCTGGTTGCGCCATGCAACACAGTTTATGAAATCAGCCTGCGGCTGACCCATCGAGCCATCCTCATTCTTGGAAGAATATTTGCGGTTTACGGCAATGCTGAACGACAGAACAAATACGCCGCTGGGCGTCTGCTTGAGCTCGGGATTCTGAGTGAGCCTTCCGCCGAGGATTACCTTGTTAAAGTTGAAATTTGCCATTGTCTGATCCCTCCAAAATCAGGTGTCACACAGCTGCTTATTCAGCGTCTGCTGCTGCCTCTGCGGGCTGCTCGGTCTTCTTTTCGGAAGCCTTGGTCTCGTCGTGCTTAACGACGATCGAACGCATGATGCCGTCGGTGATGCCGAAGACACGCTCGAGCTCGAGCGGGAAATCGGACGCGCTCTTGAAGTTGACAAGAACGTAGTAGCCCTCGTTGAGGTCGTTGATCGGGTATGCGAGCTTGCGGGTACCCCACTCATTGACCGACTCGATGGTGCCGTTTGCAGCGATAAGACCGGTGAACTTCTCGACCAGTGCCTTTACGCTGTCCTCACCCTGCTGTACATCAACGATAAACAGAGTTTCATAGGAAGAAATCTTATCCATTGTTGTTACACCTCCTTATGGACATTAAGTCCCGGAACACATCTTTATTTTTCCGGGAAAGGAGAGGCTGCTCTCTTGAGTGCAACCTATACCAGTTATTTATTATATCACGTTTTTCCCCTTTTGTCAAGGGCTTTTCGAGATTTTTTCAAAAAATTTCGGCAAAGCCCGATTTGAGCCCTGCCGAAATAATGCTATTTGCTTTTCGCTTCGTTTAAGCCGATCACTTGAGCCACGACTCGACAAATTCCTCGATCGCAGCCTCGGTTTTGTTCTTTATCGCCGCAAGCTCGCTCGAAAGTCCGCCGCCCTTGAGTACATTCGTGACCGCCGCCTTCGTTCCGCCGAAATCGTAGATCGTGTTGAAGTCGATGTAGAGCGTGTTGAAGATTATATCGAGCATCTCCGCACTTCCCTCCTCGCGAACATTCTTGGTCTTGTAGGTCATCTCAAATGCCTTCGGACGTATGTACTTGTGCGAATAGAAGCCGAGTGCCTCGGTCATTATGCCCGCAAACTCGGGATCGCTCGTAGTCGGGATCGCAACAAACGCATCGACCCAGGGATTTACCGCGGTATGATAGTCATCCTGCTCCTCGCTGCCCTTGGGCATCGGAAGGATCAAATACGAATCCTCCATGTCGCGAAGGAATACCGCCGAGCTCTCGGTGTAGTGCATCATGGTCAGTGCGCGTCCTTCCTTGAACGCCTTGTTTATTATGTCATTCTGCTCGACATACTTTATGTCGATTATCAGCGACTTGAGCTTTTCAAGCGCGTTCATGTTGCGCTCGTTCTCGATATCGACCGTTACCGTGTCACCGTTCAGCGTCGAAAGCTGAATTCCCGCGGTCGCGCACATGGTGGTAGTTACATGTCCGCCTACCTGCTGATGGATAAAGCCGAAGAAATCATCCGAGGCATGAAGCACATTGTCATCGTTGAGGTCGCGGTTCATGTCCTTGGTCATCGAGATAAGCTCATCATAGGTCCACTTTCCATCGCGTACCAGCTGGCAGAAATCGGTCTCGATGCCGTAATCCGCGGCAAGGTCGGTGTTGAGATATATGCAGGAGGCCATCTGATATACGGACGGACTTATGTCACCTGTCGTGTAGTACATTCTGCCGCCGAGGTTCAGGTTATCGTAAAGAAGACGGCTCCACCAGTTCTGATCGAGCGAAAGCGCATCGACCTCAGAAAGGTTCATAAGAACTCCCTCGAGCGCAATCGAACCGAGCGTTCCGCCCAGCAGCGTCGAAATGCACATCGTATATTCATCGTCGTCCGAATATACGCAGTTCTTGAGCGTGTCGGTGCCCTTTTTCGCGTTCGTGAGCTGTACATACTTTATGTCAACGCCGTATCTCGCTTCTATGGCATTGTCGCGTTCATAAAGCGCATCGTTCACGATGTCGCCCGTGATCGTGTCACCCGGGAGATTTACGTGTATCTCGGGATGGTCGTTTGCGTCGAGGATGACGAATTCGCGTCCCTCGAATTTCTTTCCGGCAAGCTCATAAAGCTCGTCGAGACGATCGGGTTCGGCAGAGTCAACGGCAGTTGTACCGTTTTCGGGATCGACAGCAGTATCCGACGTATTACCCGAATCCCCGCAGGCAGTGCAAAGGATAAGCGAAAAGAGAAGTGCAAGTGAAATAAACCGTTTCATTGTGAAAATTCCTTTCATGTTTTTTATGCGCGCAACAAAATATACAAATATGTATAATATAATTATACCCCCCCCCGATAAAATGTCAATACCTTGGGCGCATATTTAACATAAAATTCATATTTTCAAAGTTAATCTCGATTTTCACCTCCTCTGAACCTTGTCGGCGGTATTCCGCATATGCTCTTGAAAACCCTCGAAAAATAGTATACATCCGAAAATCCCGTCAGCTCGGCTATCTGTGTTATGCTTGCGTCCGAATGAGTCAAAAGCGATCTTGCAGCGGCTATCCTGACATTGTTGATATACTCCGACGGCTTTTGCCCCAGCTCGTTTCGGAATATCCGCGATATGTACGACCTCGATATCCCGAATTCCTGCGATAGCGTCAAAAGCGAGATCGGCTGCTTATAGCTCCTGTCTATGTAATCGAGTATCAGCGTCAGCTTCTTCGAATATTTCACTCTGTCCCCGTCCGATGCGACTATCAAAAGCTCGCGGAGTAGCGCGTCAAGCAAAAGCTTGTCCGAAAAGCGCAGTCTCGGGTCGAGTCCCGCTCCCCGCTCAAACAGCCGCCTCAGCTTCGAGGCTGTCCCGCTGCCGCGAAATTTGCTGTGCAGCTCAAGTCCGATCGTCTCAGAATGCCCAAAGGATATGCTGTAGGCAAAGTCCGGCTCACTTATCCCGGCATGATCGATAACGCTCGCTCTCGCCGAGCGCGACTCCGCCTCCGAGGTCTCGGCGTAAAAGTGTAAAAAATAATATCGACAGCCCCTTGAGTCGAGCGGCTTGTAAAAGGTGTTGCCCGGGATCAGTAAAAGCTCTCCCGGCAACATCGAAAAACGCTCCTCTCCAACCTGTATATCAAAGCTCCCCTCCTCGTCGAAGATCAAAATATTCTCGGCTATCGCTCTGCCTCCGTGCCAAAAGCCCTCGGTCTGCGTGACTAAACCAAAGCTCGTAACGCGCATCGATCCGTCAAGCGAATATCTTATCATCAAAAATCGCCCCTCCTGAAATTATTTCCGATACTATTATACCACAAAATCCGCCAAGGTTCAATATTTTATAAAAAATAATATTCCGGTGCATTGAAATAATTCCCCGTATGTGTTATAATTTAAGAAAAATATGTAAGGAAGGCAATATAATGCTCTATAACATCAAATCCTTCGGCGCAGTGCCCGACGGAAAAACCCTTAATACCGCCGCCATCCAGAACGCCATCGACACCTGCTTCGAAAACGGTGGCGGACGTGTCGTTGTCGAAAACGGCGTATATATGTTCGGCACCATTATCTTAAGATCTAACGTCGAGCTTCATCTCGAGGCGGGCGCAGTCCTCCTCGGCTCTCCGAGAATGGAGGATTACCCCGAGCGCGAGGTAAAGCACGTCAACTCCGCAAAGCTCCCCAGATGGAGAAACGCCTGCTATATCTTCGCCGAGGAGAGCGAAAATTTTGCGATCACCGGCATGGGTAAGATCGACTGTAACGGCGATGCCTTCGTCGTCCCCGTCGAGACCGACAGCACCTGGAAATACCACCGCATAGACGGTCCCACTCCCCCTCGCGTCCTCTTCTTCACCGGCTGTAAGAATTTCAAGCTCGAGGATTTTACCGTTGTAAATCAGCCCGCCGGCTGGTGCTGCTGGATACACGACTGCGACTATGTGACCTGCCGCGGTCTTCGCATCTGCTCCGAGGTCGAATATCCCAACAACGACGGTATCCATATCAACTGCTCACGCAATGTCACCGTCTCCGACTGCGATATCTCCTGCGGAGATGATTGCCTCGTCATCCGCGCGAACAATTCCTCTCTCCCCGAAAATAAGATATGCGAAAAGGTCAGCGTCACAAACTGTAACCTAACAAGCTATTCGGGCGGAGTGCGCGTCGGCTGGTGCTGTGACGGCGTTATCAGAAACTGTACCTTCAGTAACCTCGTCATGACCGATACCACCGTCGGTATCGATATCCGACTCCCCGCTCTCGCCTATAACCCCAATAACCCCGGCTCCGCCGATGTCGGCAGAGAGGCAACTCTTATAGAAAACCTCTCGTTCAACAACATCATCATGGATCGTATCTTCGCCGAGCCGATAAAGCTCTGGATCTCCCCCAACGCCGAGATATGTAAGGTCAACGCAATAAGAAATCTCTACTTCTCGAATATCCACGCCACCTCTCCCCGGGGTATTCAGATCGAAGGACGCGCCGAGAATATCATCGAGAATATCCGTATCTCAAGCTCTACCTTCACCGCAACCGATTATTCGCGTTTCAATGACCCACGTTGCCACGGTGCCGCCAACGCCGCTACAAGCCACGGGACCTATCCGCGCCTTCTCTACTGCGACCGCGTCTCCTTCAGCGATGTGGAATTCCTCAGAGACTGAAAATAAAATACCCTTCCGAGCCGATATCCGCACAAAAAAGCTTATGTGCCGAAATATCGGCTCCTTTTTTGCGTCCTTATAGCCGAAAAAACAAAATTTACATAAGAAAATTCGCCATTCCACTGTACAAATTCGAAAATCTGTGATATAATGGTATTATATCATAATTCCCGAAAGGACTGATAGATCCATGCCCGATATTCAAAAATTCGAGGTCGGCGATATCCTCGAAATGAAAAAAGCTCACCCCTGCGGAAAAAACAGCAACCGCTTTAAGGTGCTGCGGGTCGGAAGCGATGTACGCATAGTCTGCGAAAGCTGCGGACGCGACCTCACTCTCCCGCGAATCAAGCTCGAAAAAAATATAAGGCATATTCTTTCAAATACCGAGGACTCAAAATGAACAACCAAAACACCGATATTCTCGAAATCTCCGAAAAGCCGAAGGGCTTTTCTCTCCGAGCTCTTTTAAGTAAGCTCAATGCCCCCTTCGCCGATATGCACCATATCTGGCTCGCCTTCCTTCTTCCCATGCTCATCATGGCTCTCATCTATATCGCAATGGAGGTCTGGCCCTTCGGAAAAAGCTCCGTTCTTGTTCTCGACCTAAACGGACAGTATGTCTATTACTTCGAGGCAATACGCGATATCCTGCGCGGTGAGCAGGGAATACTCTATTCCTTTGAACGCGCACTCGGCGGCGAATTTCTCGGAATCGTCGCCTATTACCTCGCAAGCCCTCTCTCAATAATCGTCGCACTTTTCCCGGAGGGTCATATCACCGAGGCTCTTTATACCATCCTGCTTCTGAAATGCGGTCTGTCGGGAATGAATATGTGCGTATATCTCCATAAATCGCACCCGACAAAGCCGATAAACGAGCTGATTTTCTCGCTCCTTTACTCCCTCTGCTCCTATGCGATAGTCATGCAGCACAATACCATGTGGTTCGACTGCTTCTACCTTCTTCCCCTCATTCTGCTCGGAGTCGAATCGCTCATAAAATATAGAAAATATAAGCTCTACTGCATCACCCTTGCCATAGCCGTATTCTCGAACTATTATATCGGCTATATGGTCTGCATCGCGGTCGCGGCATATTTCTTCTTCTATTACTGCCGCTGTACCCCCTCCGAGCGCAATCCCCTCGGCGAACGCGCTCACTTTGCAAAAAGCTTCGGAAGGATCGCACTCTTCTCGCTCATCGCCATCGGAATAGCCTCGATCCTTATCCTCCCCGCATATTATTCCCTTACCTTCGGAAAAAACACCTTCTCAAATCCGAATTACAGCTTTTCGCAGAAATTTGACTTCCTTGACCTCATCTCAAAGCTATATCCCGCCTCCTATGACACCGTTCGCCCCGAGGGTCTGCCCTTCGTCTTCTCGGGAATGCTGACGACCATCCTCCTTCCGATCTTCTTCATGACCGGTCGGATAACGCCCCGCCGTAAGCTCGCCTACGGACTTTTGCTCGGCTTCTTCGTCTTCAGCTTCAACTCGAGTACGATCGACCTAGTTTGGCACGGCTTCCAGCGTCCCAACTGGCTCAATTATCGTTACGCCTTCATCCTCTGCTTCGTCATGGTCGTTATGGCGTATATGGTTTTCGAGTTCATCCGTGAGCTCGAGCCGAAGATGTTCCTCTCGGTCGGCGCAGTGCTCGGTCTCCTGCTCTGTATAATGCAGAAGCTCGATTACGAGAATATGCCCGATCTCATGTGCGTCTGGTTCTCGATAGCCGCAATAGCCGTCTATATGATCCTTCTCGCCGGCTGTCATCACGATTGGCTCGACGGTGCGGTTAAGCCGATCCTCTGCGTCGCAGTTCTGCTAGAGCTTTTCTGCAACGGTCTCGCCGAAACTATCAGCCTTGATAAGGATGTCCATTACAGCTCACGCGCTTCATATGTGAACTTCATGAACACATGGTCTCCCGCCGCAGATTGGATGAACGAAAACGATACCTCCTTCTACCGCGCCGAAAAGACCACTCACCGTAAGACAAACGATAACTTCGCTCTCAATCTCCGAGGTCTTTCGAATTCCACCTCGACCTTGAACGCCGATCAGATCGAATTTCTCGCACAGATGGGCTACTCCTCAAAATCGCACTGGTCAAAATATCTCGGCGGAACTCCGGTCTCGGACAGCCTTCTCGGTATAAAATATCTCCTCGCTTCAAGCTCCGACGAGCTCGGCGCACTCTGGGGCGAACCGATATTCACCGATGAGGAAAACGAAACGGTAGTCTACAAAAACGACTACGCACTCTCCCTCGGCTATATGGTCGGCGAGGACATCGCCGAATACGACATGGAAAAGGAGCTTTCGCCGATGGATCGCATGAACGATCTCATCACCGAAATGACCGACAGCGATGAAAAGCTCACGATCTTCAAGTCCTATAAAAATACTAAGCCCACGCTCGAAAACGCCGAGCTTTCCTATGTAACCGGACATAAAAAATACTCCAAGATAAATACCTCCTACGCCGCAAAGCTCGTATTCAATATAACCGCCGCCACCGACGGTGAGATCTTCGCTTACTTCCCCAGTGAATATAAGCGCGACGCGAAGCTCAAGGTCAACGGAACCGAGGTCTCCGAATATTTCACAAACGAGACCTGTAGGATCGTCTCGCTCGGAAAGCATTCCGAGGGCGATGAGCTTGTTATCACCCTGAGCCTCTCCGAGGACGATATATACCTCGCAAACAGTACCGATTTCTTCTGGTATATCGATGAGGAGCTTTTCAAATCGGTAATGCCGACTCTCTCCGAAAATAATTTCGAGATCGAGAGCTTCACAGATGAAAGCTTCAGCGGTAAGATAACCGCCACCGAGGAAAAGCCGCTCTTCTTCCTTACCATCCCCTTCGATGAGGGCTGGAATATAACCGTTGACGGCGAAAAGGTCGAAGCCTTTGAGGTTCTCGGCTCTCTCACCGCAATAAGCCTTACCCCCGGTGAGCATAGGATCGAGATGAATTACTTCCCGTGGGCGGTGAAATACGGACTCATAATCTCGATATCCGCACTCGCACTCTTCGTTCTCATCTGTACCGCCGATTTTATCATAGGCAAAAAACGCCCGACCGTAAAATTCTATTCGACCGATGAGGTATCAGAAACTGACGACGAGACTCCCACACTCCCCGAGCTTGAATCGTCCGAGCCGTCGGAGCTGCCCGAAGCCGAGCCTTCCGAGCCGAATACCGAAGCTTCCGCCACTGCCGAAGACTAAAAAGC